>JALRFC010000037.1 GCA_023253875.1 Candidatus Kapaibacterium sp. | reverse complement strand
CAATGTGGCATAATCCAGAACTTCATGACACATTTTAGCAAGTTCATTGATTGCAATTGTATTCTGCTGTTCAAGAAAAAGATTATGCTCAAGAATGTCAAGCACACTTTCAAATTCCGATCTCAAGCTAGGAACCGCGCCGATTGTGGCTCTGCAACCATTGGCATTTGCATAGCGATAAAACTCTAGCATATGCTCGCGTTCATCCTCTGCACTGAAATAAAAATACTCTTCCAGACCCGGCAAATCATTGTCGGCACACCATGATGCCATTTCTAAATATGCCATTGATGCAATATGTTCATTGGTGATTTGGATATTCAATTGTGTGCGAATGGATGCATTCATATCTAACTCCGTTTTTTTCTTTATGATTGATATTCTCTTGGTGCTTCCACTTTGCCATTTCTCCGAAGAGCATTCAGTTCCTCAAGTGAGACTGTGTGGAATGTTCCGGTACTTTCGCCAATCACTGTCACTGTATCCGAAAAGATATCAATCTTGATCATGCGCGCTCTCCCTTCAGTAAGATGTACAAAGGAATCAAGAGGAGGATAGTTTTTCAATGCGGATACATAATTGTCAATTTCAAACAGCAAGCAGCATTTCAAACGACCACACATTCCACTAAGTTTGCTAATATTTGGGGGCAATAATTGTGCTTTTGCATGATCGAGATTGATTTGCTCAAATTCATTCAAGAATGTAGAGCAACACAATTCCAAGCCGCAAGGACCAATACCACCCAAACGTTTGGCCTCTTCGCGCGCTGGTATCTGTCTGAGCTCAATCCTTGCATGATATGTTCTTGCCAATTCTTGGACTAATTCGCGAAAATCAACTCTTTGCGGTGCAGAAAAATAAATTGACAAACGAGAGCGATCAAATTGCCACTCTGCATCCACTATTTTCATATCAAGTCCCGCTTCTTTTGTTTTGGCTTTGACTTCACGAACTATGTCTTTTTCATGCTCCCTATTTTCTTTTATTCTCAAGATATCTTCAGGGCTTGCGATTCTCTGTAAGCTCAGCACTGGCATTTCTTGTTTATTTTTTTCATTTCGGCAATGGAACCGACAGCAGTTATGGTTCCGGCATCAGACCCATGTTCAGATTGCACAATGACAGTATCACTAAGTGCATAGCGACCATTTCTGTTCTTCTTGTATAATTGCTTTCTTCTGGCTTTGAAGCTCACTTCAACAAACCAATCTTGCCCATTATCTTGGACTTCTCTTGCATTTTCTTCGCTTGAGGATGATCCGCTTTTACAGCTGGAACAGCCTCCATCGGTGTCGCCACATGCAGTGCAATGTGACTTTCGATTCAAAAGTGTTTTTGCTACGGAAGTTTCTGCGGCATTCCCAATTTCATCTGTATGGGAAATGTCTATACGTGATAATGGAACAATGGATCCAACGGGAAACTGTTCTGGTACGGATTGATTCTGCTGATTGTCTTGCATACGGCTAAAGATGGGCTTTTTTGCCCAATTAAAAGGAAATTCGGCTCGAAAGTAGTGAAAAATAGCATTATAGACAACTTTCAGCACAAACTAACTTCATCACTCCACTTTCTTAAGCAATAATTGTCTCCTGTCTTCTCTAACCGCCTTTGAATAAAAGGCTTTATACTCCTGATATTCTTTTGGCTCGATAAAGGTTTTTTTCTTGATAAATGTACGGCTCGCAGTAAGCAAAGTGAGTCCATCCTTCTCTTTCACCATAACAGAGAATGCATATTCAGCGGAAGGATTTACATAATTCACGGATTGAGGTATTTCAGCCAGTACATATCCTTTTGGAATGATCATCGAAACTTCCTCATAGGTTGTATCAACATCATAGAGATTTTTTACGGGATATGTGCGATGTTCATAGGTCAATGCATTATCGGTGGATAATTCATTACGCCATGGGATACGAATGATTTTATATGTTCCCGCCTCTGCCACTGAATTAGGTGCTTCATAGGTATAATACATTGACATATTTTCAGATAAAGAGTCAGCTCCAATTATCACTAAATCATTAATCTTGGAGATGGAATATCTGAAGCCAAAGCGGTTTGCATCATTTTTTTCCGTTCTTCAAATGTCTTTCCTTTATATGCGGAACGATATTGAGCAGTCAATGTACCTGACACTTTTTCACCACCCTGAATTATCATTCCATCTTCTGAGAATTGAACGGTACTTCTTGCGATAAATGTTGGAGCAGCCACCTGTTTATCTGGGAGCAAGATTGGTTGTGATACTCCTTGTTTAATCAATAATGAGAATGCATTTTTATCGGCCGCGGGAATCACACCGGTTGGAAAATTCGAGGCGGTCAAATCTAGAAATAGGGGTTTTTGTGTATGTTTTTCTTGTACAGCAATGATACAATGATTGAATGCAATGGAAGGCAAGACATTGAGCAATCTCTCTTCATTACCGGAATTGACAAGTACATAATCCGCCTTGATTCCCAATTCTCTGAGCATCGCAATGCCAAGTGTGGATACATCTTTGCAATCACCGATTTTATTGACAAGAACATCTCTTGCTTTTTGTGGTATAAATGCGGATTGCCTAAATGAAACACTGCTATATCGGATATTATCAGTGATAAATTGAAATACTCTTTGAATCTTCTCCTTTTCAGTCAAAGTCTCAGGATGTGGAATAAGTTGCTTTACTGCTTCTTTGATTTCATAGGAAGATTGCGCCTTGGACTGTGCCAATTCTGCATACCAATCAACTAAAAACACCCAATTGGGAATTGTAGTAAAGCGTAATACTTTCCCAATTTCTGGCAAGGTAGGCATATCGGTTTCATAGACGATTCCGGGTTCTTTGTGAATTGACCAAGAATACAATGTTGAATTGATCTCAGGCAATTGCAATTCTGTTGGAGTTATATCCATTGCTTGTTGCGAAGTGGTGAATTGCATTTCATTTGGCATAATCAATGCATATTCAGCATGAGTGACCGGGAAAAATCTATTGAAGTAATATTCATCCCAAACATGCTTTGCCAATTTACCTGTATTATAATTTCTGATGCGATATTTCACATATATGAAATCATTGACTTCAAGTCCTTTGAACACTGCCATATTACGATTGATGTCCGCTCGTATTTCTTTACCATCTGCTTTGATGGTAACTGCTTTTTCAATCACCAATGATTGCGAATTCCCATTAAATCCTATTCGGTATTCTTTGAAAAAGTCAATACCTTTTTCATTGAAAACACGAATGATGCTCTCAGATACAGATTCAGAAGCACCATGTTCATAGACAACTCTTCGCATTTTATCTGAAACAATGGCAGCGCTCGCTTCCGGATGATCTTTTGAAGATGGAGCCGATTGCACGATAGAATCAATATTCGTTTCTCCGAAAATGGCAAAGATTGACTTTTTACCTTGCAATTCTCTTAGAATGGCGCGAGCATCATAATCCGTCGGAGAATATTCCAATGCCTTCTGATATGCATCTATAGCAGCATTGACATCTTTTTTACTGCGATGTATTTCGCCAAGTTTGGACCAGTATGAATTGCAGGAAGGACAAAATTTCAAGGCAGTGCTTACTGCTTTTTCAGCTTTGTCATATTGTTCCAATTGGGTGTACACCGATGCCATCTGAAAGTGGAAACCAGGAGAAGATGGAGACAAAGTCAATAGTTCAGCAAAAGTTTTTTCCCAATCTTTGACTTTGGAATCCTCCAAATATGATTTAGCCAATGCCAATAATGGAGCTTCACCATAGACTGATTGTAAGAATTTCGTATACATACCAATCATGGTATCTCGTTTTCTTGTAGCTTGAAAATCAAATGCGGCGGAAAGCTCGGTATATGTCCATGACTGAGGAAATTTCTTTCTTGCCTCTCTTACCGTTGAAATCACTTTGTCTTGCATACGCTTCTTGTCATAATATCGAATGCGAAGTGTATATGCTGTTTCAGAACCGGGAAGTAATTGTTCAATCCGATTGACCATATCTTCAGCTCTGTCAAAATCCTCATTCTCCAAATGCTGATTGAATTTATGAATGATTCCATCCGGAATATCTTTACTCATGGATGCGAGCAATTCATAGGTGGTATTCACCTCATCCTTCTTTCTTCCACGGGCATATGTATCCAAAAATTTCCAAAGAATCAATGGATTGTCCTTGGAAATGAGCAAAGCTTGTTTCAACAATTGTTCAGCCTCAATTGCTCTATCATTCCTGAGATATGCATCAGCCAATAATAGATAATGTTCAATCCACAGTGGATGTTGTTCGATGATGCTTTGTAATTGCGCTATGATTGGATTTGGTATATGCTCGATAATTCGTGGCTTCTGCTTTTTATACGCTTGGGGTTGAGCACTCTCTTGTAAACCGGGAATGGGGTTCCCTTCATCATCGGTGATACGCATCAAGAAATTGCATCGATCTATTTCGGAATATCCTACTTTCACCAATAGTCTATTCCATCCTTTGGATAATTCTGTTTTCACGATATAGGTATCGAAGTCATTATTTGTTTCATTTGAATCTCGGATGATTTCACTATCATTCAAAAAGACTTTAACCGAACCGGATGTGCCAATGCGAACATTCACTATCTCTGCATTTGGTGACCATACAAATGTATTTGCATAAAAAATGGCTTGCCTGTCCGGGAAATATGCTTGAAAGTCAAGCCAATAATCTGATTTTATATATGGCGGAATAAACCATGAAGCAGGAGTTCCATTTTTTCCCTCATATTTCTCACCAATCTCGAATTTTTCCTCGGGTGGATATGGAATCGTGAAACCTGATGCTGAGATATGTTCGAATGGACCAATGATTTGATATGATGACAATGCTTTTATACCATCATAATATTGTTTTGCGCTTTTCAGATTTCGATTTCGGATTTCCACAGAACCAAGCATTTCTTTGGCCATTGCACGTAATGAGCCAGCTTTATCTCCTTTTACTATCAATTGCTTCAAGATGTCCTGCACCCCTGACTTTTTCTCATGCATTTGCGTTGAAAAGCGTGGTGTGAGCCAAATCGAATACAGATATGGAATGGGATCACTCGTTGCTTGAACTATTGTTTTATACACATTCCATGACTCTTGATAGCGATATCGCATCTCCAAGAGATAGGATAGTCCGAGTATTAATCGAATGTCTTTTGGATTTTTGGAGAGTGATTCTTTAAAGACAATCTCAGCACTGTCAAAATCTTTCTTTTGAATATATGACCATGGATCTGCACTTGATTGAGCGTCTGCATCATTTATATTGAATACACAGAAAACCACTAAGAGAAACAGTAATCGTTTCATGATTCCAAGCTCCGAAAATCAATTGTGTTTGTGGTGAATTGCTTTAAAATGTAGTTCCGGATCGATTTCTTCCATACCATTGAGATACTTCACGAGTGACAAAGCCATAAATGGTGCATATAATGCACCTTTGGTTCCGAGTCCACCAATGGTCAATAATCCGGAACATTGTGGATGTTCACCCATGAATGGTCTATGATCGAACATTGTTGGACGAAGTCCGGCGGATTGCTCCAAGACTTCATACTTGCATCGTATGAGCGATGAGATTCTATTCTCCAATCTCTCCGCTCCAAATGCTGTTGGTATTGTATGAAACTCATTCCACTGAAATGTTGCCGCACATCGAAACATATGATTTCCAATAGGTAGAATTGCAAAACCTCTACTTATGATATCTGTTTCGGGTAATTCATATGATTGAATGATACAGGATTCGCCTTTCACGATATCATATCGTAAATCAATATCTGCAAAAAATGGATTTATGCTTCCTTGCCAACCATCACAAAACAATACATATTTGGAATGATAGGTATTTCCACCAAGCGTCACTGACCACAAATCACCTTTTTTTGTGAGTGTGTGTTTGTCAACAAATGCATTGATGCTGATCGAAGAGAATTTCTCTGACATCATATCGAGAAAATTCACATATTCAAATATGCCTGCATCCAAAGTTCTGAATCCACCGAATTGATTGTTGATTGCAGGATGCACAGAAATATCATCTTTTCCGAATTGTTGTCCAATATAGCGTTGCAATGATTCTGACATGTTTTTTCTGTGAAATGTGTCTCTCTCCTTTTCATCGGCAAATACTCTTAGCATTGGAAAAGGTCGATAATAGACATTTGCCCCATCTTGATGTTCACAGTCTGAATAGAATTGTCGAGCTATCGACATGAAATCATCATATCTCCATGATGGTTCGAAACGTTTTCCGGTGATGGGATTGATCAATCCTGCAGCAATCATGGATGCTGACCCTTTTCGAGCATTATCAATGATGAGAATATCATATCCTGCATCAAGCAAAACTCTTGCACTGACCATTCCTGCTATGCCTGCTCCTATGATGATGCAATCATGCATTGAATTCAAACTCATTCTTGAATGGTTTCAGCAGAAACATCAATTGTAGATGATTGTACTGATGCATGTAATGTTTTCTCCCATTCCCTGAAAAACATCATCAAGATTGCAGTGGTCGGTACTGCAATGAGAAGTCCTATGAATCCAAAAAAATGTCCAAAGACGAAGATGGAAGCCAATAATAGCACAGGATGTAAACCAACTCTTGTTCCTAGTATTCTCGGTTCAATGATATATGCATTCAAGAAATGTAGACCATTTACGACCAATGCAATTCCGATCACATGTATCAGCGCATGTTGAGGATCTACAAATATTGCAACAATGATTCCAATGATCATGCTTGCAATAGATCCGAAAAACGGGATTGGATTGAGTAGTCCGAATGCCACTCCAAGGACAATTGCATATGGAATTCCTAAGAGACTTAATAATAGTGATGCAGCACTACCAATCCAGATGACAGCCAGGACTTGCCAACCGACATAAATCTTCAAAATGTCACTCACTCTTTCCATCATTGATAGAGCATGAGGATTCTTGATAGATAGAATCTCTTTTATGAATTTTTTGAGCGTGGGAAGATCTTTCAAAAAGTAAAACGTGATGATTGGAATCAGAATAAGATTCAAAATTTGTGCTGCAATCATCGAGATATTGGTAAGCAATGCGAAAAGCGCATCCATGACTGATGCAAAGAGTGTTTCAGCTTTGGGCATCAATTGATCTTGAACCAATTGTTTTACTGTTTCTTTAGGAATGCCGAATGACTGCAACATAGAATAGAATTGTCTGCTTTCAAGATACTTGGTTGTTTGCACCACAAATCTTGATACTTCTTTTGTCACTTGATCCAACTGAGCATAAGCTGGGGGAAAGACAAAAACTGCAATAGTAGCAAGAATTCCACCTATGATACCAAGCATGATCATAGATCCAAGCCAACGCTTGATTTTCACGCGCTCCATTGCATTGATGATTGGATCAAGAAGAAATGCCAATCCAAAAGACAAAGCAAATGGTAATAGTGCAGAATTTAAATCCATGATCATCCACAGAAGAAATATGGCCCAATGTAGGGTTAATAATCTACCTGCGATAAAAGAGGAGTGTCTATAGGGGAATAATAGAAAAAATGCAATGAGGAAGAGAATGAGTGGGCTGGCAATCATATCGGTTAGAAACAAAAAAGCCATGCACGTAATTGCAGAAAGTATGATTGATATGCCAATATTCCATGGCAATCCCGGAATCATAGAATGCTTTTTGTCCATTATTCCACCTTAAAAAAAAGAAGACAATGCCCCTCTACTTGGAGCATTGTCATGAATCAAATCTAGAGCTATTTATTATGAACATACTTCATCATATGCCCGTTTCAATGCAGAGGAGATCATATCCGGAGATGAACCCTCGATGGCATGTCTTGGCATGAAGCCAATGAGTTCACCATCTTTCATCAATGCAATAGAAGGAGATGAAGGTGGTTGTCCTTTGAAATGGTCTCTTGCTCTCAATGTGGCATCCAAATCTTGACCTGCAAAAACAGTATAGAGATTATCAGGTTTTTTGGCATTGTCCAAAGACATTTTCACGCCGGGTCTTGCACCTCCGGCTGCGCATCCACACACAGAATTGACTACTATCAAAGAGATTCCTGAAGAGGAAACAGCTTGATCCACTTCCTCTGGAGTACGAAGTTCAGTAAATCCTGCGGAAGTCAATTCTTCACGCATTGGCTGGACGATTAATGGGTCATATGGCATAATAAAATCTAATCAAAATGAAACAAATGGTTCGGCTATGACGAAACATATTCAAAACTATGATAATTCCTTCTACTTGAAAAGCAAATCTCTAACAAATGCTATATTGTGATATACCTAAGGAAAATACACATGACATCACTCTTTATTCGCTGGATGATTACAGCTAGTGCGGTCTATCTGACTCAATTTCTTATCGATGGGATCTGGGTCAAGAACTTCTTCTCGGCCATCATAGCATCGCTCATCATTGGTTTTTTGAATACCTTCATCAAGCCTATATTGGCTTTTATCACATTACCCATAATTCTATTGACATTTGGCATTTTTATGCTTTTCATCAATGCATTATTACTAATGTTTGCTGGTGAAATTCTTGAAGGCATTGAAATAGCAGGTTTCGCACCGGCATTTTGGGGTTCAATCATCATCAGTCTAGGTACTTGGATTGGAAATAGACTCACTCGATGATTATGCTTCTTCGCCAAGTAATAAATATGCCTTTAGAAAATCATCCAAGTCACCATCCATGACGGAATGGATATCAGTCTTTTTCAATTCGGTTCTATGATCATTCACCATTGTATATGGTTGAAACACATAAGAGCGAATTTGACTTCCCCACTCAATTTTTTTCTTTGTTCCCTCGATGGCTGCTTTTGCGGCTTCTTCTTCTTCTCTGCGCTTTTGATATAATCTAGATTTAAGCATCGTCATTGCTCTTTCGCGATTCTGATGCTGTGAACGTTCTTGTTGACATGCCACCACAATTCCTGATGGAATATGTCGTAATCGAACAGCGGTTTCAACCTTATTGACATTCTGACCGCCTTTTCCACCTGATCTGAATGTATCCATTTCAACATCAGCCGGATTCACCTCGATTTCAACATCATCTTCAATCTCAGGATAAACATATACGGAAGCAAATGATGTTTGTCTTTTCCCCTGCGCATTGAATGGAGAAATTCGCACTAATCGATGAACACCATTTTCTGCTTTTAGAAAACCATATGCATTTTTACCTACTACTTCAAGCGTAGCAGATTTTACACCAGCTTCATCTCCGGGTTGTTCATCTGCCAAAAATATCTGATATCCATGTGCATCTGCCCAACGCGTGTACATACGCATGAGCATCTCGCTCCAATCCTGTGCTTCTGTTCCACCGGCTCCTGCATTAATGGTGAGAATGGCATTTCTTCCATCATCCGGTGCAGATAGTATTTTTCTCAGCTCAAGTGTATCTACTGCATCTTGTGCTTTGATCAATTCACCATCAATATCATTTTCCATGGATGGATCTTCTGCCTCATCACCAAGTTCAATCAGTGCACCGACATCATCAACTGCAGATTGAGCGGATTGCCAAATGGTGATCCACTCTTTTCGTTCTGCAATCTCTTGCATGACTTTTTGAGCATTCATTGCATCATCCCAAAAACCGGGCTGCTCACTCAATTGTTCTCTCTCAGCTATTTCGGTATGTTTGACATCAATGTCAAAGGAACCTCCGCAAAGCTTCGGTTCTTTCTTTCAATTCTTTCACTTTCTTCTTTTGTGGCTCAAACATGATATTGCCTATATGATTAATTGTTCAATGGTTCGATAATGGACAAGAGTTTTCCTGATGCAATGATTTCTGTCATTGCTGTAATTTCCCGATATATGATTCCATCCTGTTCAATGGATGGGATGATCTCACGAATAGAGTTCTTTACCGATTCCAATATTGGACTCGATCTCAGAGGTGCATGGAATTCAATGCCACGAATCGCACACAGCATTTCAATTGCAATTATTGTTTCAAGATGATCCAAAATGCGATGTACCTTTCTTGCGGAAATACTTCCCATAGAATTATGGTCTTCTTGATTGGCTGAAGTTGGAATAGAATCTACACTTGCGGGGTGACACAAAACTTTGTTTTCCGAGACCAATGCAGCGGCAGTGTATTGCGCAATCATCATTCCTGATTGCAATCCTCCATCATGTGCTAAGAATCTGGGAAGACCATTGCTCAAAGCACCATTGACCATTCTTTCAGTTCTTCTTTCTGATATATTACCCAATTCTGCACAAGCAATTGCCAAGAAATCAAGTGCCAATGCGATGGGTTGACCATGAAAATTTCCACCTTCAAGATGCGATTTGTCTTCAGCAAAAATCAATGGATTATCATTGGCGGAATTCAATTCTATTCCAATCACTTTTTCTACATAGTCAATCGCATCTCTGGATGCACCATGAACTTGTGGCATGCATCGAAGTGAATATGCATCCTGAACCAGACCATCACCTTCACGATGTGAGGCTCTGATTTCACTATTCTTAAGGAAAGTACGAAGTCTGGATGCGGTTGTTAATTGTCCGGAAAAACCTCTCACTGCATGGATACGTTCATCAAAGGCTGTATCGGTTCCACGAAGTGCATCTATACTCAAGGCACCGGAAAGATCTGCCATATCAACAAGTCTTTTTGCTCTATGGACAGCAAAAGCACCAAGTGAAGTCATCATCTGAGTGCCATTGATTAAGGCCAATCCTTCTTTTGCTTGCAAAGTAACCGGCTCGATACCACAAGACTTCATTGCTTCAGCCGAT
>JALRFC010000379.1 GCA_023253875.1 Candidatus Kapaibacterium sp. | reverse complement strand
CC
The DNA here is from genome assembly GCA_023253875.1 of Candidatus Kapaibacterium sp. Taxonomy (GTDB): domain Bacteria; phylum Bacteroidota; class Ignavibacteria; order Kapaibacteriales; family UBA961; genus UBA961. The sequence continues at coordinate 1,364 of JALRFC010000379.1, read as the reverse complement.
AAAACTACCGATGCACCTGCGAAAACTATTCCACCATTTATTAGTCCAATGTTCATTGAATCATTGAAATTATATTCTGCAGTAATTTGGTATACAGATAAAAGTCCTACGATGTCACTTGCCCAGCAGTCACTTGGTGAATACATGAGATCAGGAGGAAAAGTACTATTCATTGCTGATTTACCTACACCGATCAGTGAAGACATGAGAACTGAGATACGCGATTTTTCTCCGATTGACTCAATTGGAAAACAAGAAGTTTCGAGCGATCCATTAGCTATTCGAAATGGAACTGAATTTCTTGGCATACCACATGGAACAAGTTCATATCCAAATTTGATAAAAGAACGGGGTTCGGTATTAGTATATCCATTATACCCAAAAGCTAATGCCAAAGCAGTATATAGATTACCTGAAAATCCAAAATGGTCGGGATCACCAATATTGGGTGCCATCGATGATGAATCGGATATGGTATTCCTTCATCTTCCTTTACATTTATTGAATGTCAATGATCAAGCCATCCAATTGATAGAAACAATAATCCGTAATGAGTTTTCTATTCAATGACAATGAAGCAGACATATCTACTTGCAATTGAAACCGTAGGCAAGCTATGTGGAATTGCCATCCATGATGCAGTACATGGTCATGCTCTCATTGAATATGTGATTCATATACCGAATATGCATGATGCATTGCTTGCTGAATTGATTCGTAGAGCAATGAAGGATTTAGACATTGAATCTGAACAAATATCAGTGATTGCTGTTTCTGAGGGACCAGGTAGTTTCACGGGTGTTCGTATAGGTATGTCATTTGCGAAAGGATGGTGTGCAGACGGAAAGACAATATTAGTGTCTGTTCCAACATTTCATGCAATGTTTGCTTCTGCAAGACAATATGTGACTGATACACATTTGACTACAATGTCCATCATTATGAAATCACATGCTGATTCATATTTCATGCAATCATTCGATGTATTAACCGGACAGCATATTTCTTCAATAGAAATAGTGCATTATGAACAAGCGATTCAATCATTGGATGCAACACATATTGTGATTGGAGATATTTCGATACAGGATTCTACTATTAAAAGAATACCTATCCAAACTTCACATCCAACATATATCGCCAAGTATGGTTATCAAATGTATGTGCAATCTCAGTTTACATCACCACATGAAGCTGATTCAGAATATCATTCAGAATTCATACCAACTATTGGGAAGCAAAATTGATGAATGTTCAATGGAAGTGTATTCCCTTCAATGCATTGACAGTACAAGAAGTCTATGACATATTAGGTTTGAGACAAGATATTTTCATCATTGAGCAAGCCTGCATTTATCAAGATA
>JALRFC010000378.1 GCA_023253875.1 Candidatus Kapaibacterium sp. | reverse complement strand
ATGGTACTTGCGATTCATTGATGATATGACAAGCTAAACCCCACTCCTTGAATAAATTATCAAATTGATGTGAATTATTTTCACTCTTGGACTTCCAACTTGGCCTGAACATGATTTCTCTCACACCAGACATCTCTTCATCAGAAAGAAATGATCTGAAAAAGTTTACCAGTCCAAGGCCGGTGATTCTCAATCCGGCTTGAGGTGAAAAACGCAGAACATTTGTTCCCGGAACATAGTCTTTAATTGATGTAAATATGGAATCATATGGCGCATCAAATTTGTCTGCTTCCGGAATCCAAGTATTTCCTTTCGGTAGATATTGCGGACTCAATGTAGCCAAAACCGGAATTTCCTGCACGATAAAACCACCTTGTATTCCATAGCGATCAAGTAATCTATTCTTAATCACAGCATGAAATGGCTTTTGCTCAATTCTTTCGATGATATGTGCTAGAAGTATGAAATTGAGATTCGTATAATGAAAATATGAACCGGGAATTATAGGGACATTCTTCCCTTGTTCATTTTTCTGAGTTCTCGGTAAACAATGATTCTTTTCATTAGTGAATAATGCAGTAATGTCCGGAATAGATTGTTCCGTATTAAGCGAATCACGATAGATTACCCTTTTTGCCATTGTCAATATTTCTTTAGAATCCTTCAATGTTGATGTATGATTCAATAACATGCGTGGAGTGATTGGCATAGTTGGATATGCTGGATTCACAAGTTTGAAATTAAGATATGAATTCACATCTTGATCGAGAACTATCTTCCCTTCTTTGACTAATTGTAAAAATGCAATCCCAGTAAACATTTTGGATATGCTCGCTATGCGAAGAAATGTGGAATCGGTAAATGGTATACTATCCGGAAATGCATGGCCATATGAAAATGAGTGAATGCCTTTCTTGTCAAATGTGACAACTGTTCCACCAAGAACGCCATAGCGAGAGAAGATAGAATTCAATGAAATTGATACCTCCTTCGAAAATGGATTGCTCTTTTGTGAATACATGTGATGATTCGCACAAAGCAATAGTATTATCACAATCAATCTGATCATATGTTCTCAAAATAAAAAAAGCGAGTCGATGAATCGGCTCGCTAGTTTACTTTAATAATACAATATCACATATTATAATGTAATTGCAAGATGAAAGGTGAAGCACCTTTTTCATTGAAATTGATGAGATTAATACCAACACCTGCAAGCATGTTTTTGGAGATAGAATATTGACCACCAATGTTCAATCCATTCATCCAATGATTTCCGGTCATGATTTCTCCCTTCACTCGAATTTTATCATTTAACACAGGATAATCAATTCCAGCCATGAGTCCAATGGTAGATTCTACAAACA
>JALRFC010000377.1 GCA_023253875.1 Candidatus Kapaibacterium sp. | reverse complement strand
ATTCATATGATCCGAATGCGAAAGCAACTTTGGCTGAGATGAAAGAGATCGTAAGTCCACATTATGGAATGGTGGAGACAGCAAAACTTCCTAAACCGGAAGTAGCAGGAATGCTTGTTCCAAAACATGCGCAATATGGACCTGAGAATTGTTCCTCATGTCATCATTGATAAATTAAGTACTACACAATCAATAATAGAAGCAATTAGCAATGTCAAACCGAGACGATTCACAGTACTTTCGCCATTATGGTGAAATCGACAATCCAACAGTAGATATGAATGGTCAGGAATTTAATGGTGATTCAGGGTCAACATTGTTCGATACCGGAGTTAATCGCCGTACATTCATGACAGTACTCTCGGCATCTATGGCCATGGCTGCGGCAAGTTGTCGCAGACCTGAACATACACTTGTCGCATCAACCAATCCTACTGAATATCAGATCCCCGGTTTACCGAATTATTATACTTCGGTCTATCAACATAAGAATGCGGCAATTGGTCTTGTTATCAAAGCTCGCGAGGGAAGACCCATCAAAGTAGATGGTAATCCTAAGCATTCCGCTTCTCTTGGGAAAAGTTCCGCTTTCATGCAAGGAACATTGCTTTCATTATATGATCCTGACCGTATTCGTCGCCCAAGAGTAAATGGTGGTGATTCCAGTATCAATAATGCCGCTAATACCATCGCTCAAGCAATTCAAAAAGCTGTTTCAGCAGGAAAGAAAGCAGTCATCATCATTGATGAACATTGCTCACCTGGATATGTCGCTTTGTGCAATCAATTGACATCTGCGATTTCAGGTGTATCAATTGTCACAATGCCAACAATTATTTCGAATGCACCGCTTGCAAACACAGCAGTATTTGGAATTAATGCAGAAATTATCCCCGATTTGTCCAAAGCAGATGTGATCGTTTCTGTTGACAATGATTTTCTTGGAACAGATAAGCATAGTGTATATTACACCGCATCTTTCTCCTCCAATAGAAAGCCTACCACTGATGCACCTTCAATGAATGCTTTGATTTCAGTTGAGGCTGGATTTAGTTTGACAGGTGCCAATGCAGATCATCGCTTTGCGATTCAGCCTACAGAGTTTGAATCTTTCGTATCTGCACTCCTTTCAGAAGTATATTCAGCGAAAGGAATGTCACTTCCTTCAGGTATGAGTGCGGGCACAGTCAATGATGCAGTGAAAAAGACAGCATCAAAACTACTCTCTTCAAAGAGTGGTATCGTCATGGTTGGAAATCATTTGAGTGCCAAAACAATCGCTCTTGGTCAATTGATCAATCAAGCACTTGGATCTGTTGGAGAAGGGAAGCCACTCAATCTCGCTCATAGACTGTATAATAGCGGTGATGCACATGCAG
>JALRFC010000376.1 GCA_023253875.1 Candidatus Kapaibacterium sp. | reverse complement strand
ATTCTAACATTCTTCCATTTTTTATGTTCTCTTTAAGCTGAGGTGTGGTTATACACTTAAGATTCTCGTCTCGGCTCCGCTCGACGAGCAGTTTAAGCATGAGGGGAATATATTAAAACAAATGCCCCACATTTCTGTGAGGCATTGCATCATTTCGTGATGAGTTTGTCTTGAAGAATATTCTCCGGTACGCGATACACATGTTTGACAAGACGGAGTTTTTCGAGTATCCAGATGATATAACCAGAAAGATCGAATTGCCACCAAGCAAGACCATGAAATGCTGAGCGCGGAAATGCATGATGATTATTATGCCAGCCTTCGCCCATGGCAAGAATGCCAACAAGGAAATTATTCTTTGATGCATCATCTGTCTTGAACATCTTACCGCCGAAAATATGACATATGGAATTCACGCTCCATGTGAAATTCAATGCAAGAAATAATCTCACAAAACCACCCCAGAGCAAACCATTGAGTCCGCCGATGAGAAATGGAATGAGTAAACCAAGCATGGACCAAGCAAAGAATGTGGCATCAAAAAAGGTGACCATCGTATCCTGCTGAAATTTCTTGCCAAAGGTTTGTCTTGCTTGCAAATGTACATCCGGATCCATCGTAAAAATCCATCCGCAATGCGCATGAAGCCATCCTTTGAATGTTGGACTATGTGGATCATCCTCAACATCAGTATTTGCATGATGCTTCAAATGTATGCTCGCCCACGAAGAAGGAGCTCCTTGCAAAGCCATTGAACCAAGCATGAGAAGAATGAATTTCACGACTGGATTTGCTGTAAAACTCTGATGCACCAGCATGCGATGAAAACCAAGCGTGATGCCAAGCTCGGTCAAAATCGTGAGTGATATACAGAGGATTACATCTTGCCAGGAAATATGACCCTGAAAGGCCAAAAAAATCGCGGTGATCGTTCCCAAACCGGGCAAAACAATCAACATCAGAAAATATAATATCACCTGCAATTGGTGAGAATAGGGTTTATTCACGGAATTGTCCATAAATACTGAGACATGGTGGTGATGTTTCTTGCTTTCTTTGCCCTGAAGCAGTTCTGATACTTATTCCGTATTTTTGCAGACATCAAGGATGGCAATGGGTCCGTCACTCAATCCTGCTCTCGGGCAATTGTCCAAATATACGGACTTGACAATTTGCAAAAACCATTCTCTCATTCTGAAATGCAAAGACATTTCCTCTAAGGACTTCACTCTATGTGCGGAATCGTTGGATATATCGGTCATCAAAAAGCTTCAGACATCATCATCAATGGATTGAAACTCCTCGAATATCGTGGATATGACTCCGCCGGCATCGTGACGAATGAGTCAGGACATCTCCTGATTCAGAAGAAAGCGGGTAAAGTGAAAG
>JALRFC010000375.1 GCA_023253875.1 Candidatus Kapaibacterium sp. | reverse complement strand
CGATATGTGGCGATATGATGCCGGAATAGGCATGATCTTGAAAGGTGATGGTAAATTCGGGTTCTCTGATATGACAGTAAAAGAGAGCGGTTTCTATGTGCCGGGTGAAGGAAGGGCATTGATTATGATGCCAAGAGCAGGCAAACATTCATTGTTATTATTGTCTTCAGCCAATAAAGGTACTTTACAGATCTTTGAAAAAACATTGGATGCAAAGATAAGTCTGCTTCAAGTCAAGCAATCTGAAATGTGCACGCATGCCATTATAGAGTATAAGAATGGAAAAAAACGTCGCCATGAATTTTATAATGGATCCGGTCACTTAAGTCAAGGAATCCATGTATTGCAGTCAAATCCAGCAATTTCCAAGATAACATTATTTGATAGTCTCGGAAAAACACGTACGATTATCAAGTCCACCAAGTAATGGTATATTCAATCTTTTTTAGCCATATATTGTAATTCCGTATAGTCGCCACATGAAAAATTTGTTATTGATTCCAATGCTATTGATTGTTGGATGTACTTCAATGAAAATACCAGATGATTATGCCAAGCAATGGTGTGAATGCATAGAAAATGCCAAAAATGACCATGAGAAGATTGTATTATGTGATTCCGTATTAAGCAATTCCTTTCGATTGGCTATGATTGATGTTCGTGAGGAGATTGTCAAGAATAAGCAACCAATGGAGACATTTGCACTCCATTTGAATGATCATACTCGTGAATTATACCGACTGAAGAATGCGTGTAAGGACTCGATGGTAAAAGCAGGAATAGTAGATTCGATGCATTTTGAAATATCCGGTTCTGCGCAACAAGTACCAATGATGCAAATGCAAAAGAATAAGTAATCCACATTATTTTTTTTTGATAGCTTTGAATTGTACATGAGTTTTGTATATTGTATTTCGATATAGCACCTTATGTTGGAATGGGAGTCTTTGCCCGTTTCATGAGAGTTCTATAAGCACTTGATTTGATTACACTTATATTATTTATAGTAATTTTATTTTATCCTTAACGAGGTTTACTATGTTAAAAGTTGTGAGACTTTTTCTGGTAGCGCTGACAATAATGTCTTCGATTGGCGGGATGATTTCCACCCAAACAGCCAAAGCACAGACATATTGTACTCCAGGTTGGTGGGGACATCCATGTAATGATGCTGGATATCCTTATGTGAGCTGGATCACAGACGTTTCTGTAGGTAGTGTTTCTAATCCAACACCTGCATGTAATAACTTTTACATCTATTTCCCAGGTGTACAGTTTACTATGTTGTCCGGATCTCCGACACAAGTGACAATCAAAACGCAATTCCAAGATCCAGCATGGCCTGCCACATATAATGGTGGTGGTGGTATGAGAATGTGGATTGACATCA
>JALRFC010000374.1 GCA_023253875.1 Candidatus Kapaibacterium sp. | reverse complement strand
CATGAACATGTACATCATTGTTTTCATGATTTTCCTCAAGAAAATAATATGGAAGATTAAAAGATTCATTCTTGATTCATCAGTTATTGCAGTTCATTGATTATAACCAGCGATATGCAATGCTGAGTGAAACGGTTGTACCAAACACATTTGATTGAACAGTATTTTCGCCTTGTTTCCAATACAATGTTTGATTAAGAAGATCGCGTATGACAAATTTCACATCAAACATGGAAGAGATTGTTTGTGATACTGAAATGTCCACAAGATCTCTTGGTTCTTCATACCAATGAGGTGTTTTGCCATCACGTTCAAGACCTGGAAAACGACCCAACTGAGCAACTGACACAATCCGTCTACCGGCTCTGTTATATGCAAGATTGACTGAAGTGCCTGTCTCAGGATTCATATAGAACAAAGATGCATTGACTGAATAAGGAGATTGTCCCCACATAGGTCTTGTTTCTTCTGAATTCCCTTGACTGATTGTGATCTCTGAATTGATGAGCGTGACATTTGTTCCGAACATGAAATTCGAGAACATGGAACCGAGGAAACCAAGTCCTTTTCTGAACTCGAATTCCACACCATAATTATTCGCTGATCCATCTTTAATGATATTGCCGAGTGAATCACGAACAGCACCACCATTTTCCCAAGTTCTATCGGGCTTACCACCTGTTTCACCACTCAGTGTTTCTTCAATCGGATTTCTGAAATTCTTATAGAATCCACTGACTGAGAATACTTCGCCGGGACCCATGAATGTTTCAAAACGCAGATCATAATTTTCAACTTGCGTGCGATTGAGTTTAGTATTTCCACGAACATTCACAAGCTCATTGAAATTGTAAAATTCAAATGGTGCAAGTTCACGGAATGTTGGACGAGTGAGTGTTTGAGAAGCAGATGCTCTAATATTTGTTGTCTCATTCATTTTATAAATGAGATTCAATGCAGGAAGAAAATCGAATGTGTGATAATCAACTGTCGCGATTTGTCCATTCGAGAAAAATCCATTCAGATTGATTGTATTGTCTTCCACGCGCAAACCTGTGATCACGCGGAATTGCTCTGATCCGATTTCAAATGGAGAATCGATCATTGCATAGCCGGCATAAAGACTTTCTGTTCCGGAATAGCCATCACTCGGCTTTGAATCTTCACGCATATACAATGTATCACCGCGCAAATCAAAGTTCTGAGCGCTGAAAAGCTTATCAGGTGAGGCTGCAAAGAAATCAGTACCCAATAAACCATTTGGGTCATTGGAAGCAAGTGTGAAAGATCTTGCGGAGAAACCACGATCGCGCACTTCCATCAAAGCTCCGGTCTTCACCTTCAATTCAGCTGTGATTGGAATGGTAAGATTGAATGAACCACCATTAACTT
>JALRFC010000373.1 GCA_023253875.1 Candidatus Kapaibacterium sp. | reverse complement strand
CCGATTGAAAGAATCACCTGAACATATCCATTCATCAGTACTTGCTACATTTGAATGATTATTCGATTCTTATATATTGTTCTGATTCTCTTCATGTCTATCGATATCCTAGCTCAATCTGGTTCGAGCTTGAAGGATTTTGAAAAGAAACTATCAGATTACTATGACCAAGAGCTTATTGCTGATGTCATTGCTGAGATTGGGAAAGATGATCAAGCAAAAGTTTGGAGTTGGGATATTGGGGAGTATTCCCTTGATAACAATAATGATGTGGCTTGTGTGGTCAGATATCCAAAAGAAAAATCAAAAATCTGCTCAGTGTACTTTTTTATAGATATCAATGGTACATTAACTCCGGTTCACAAGCAATCCCGAATATTCGTAGAATCTCCACTTGAAGTTGGTGTTGCCATCAAAAATGGCAGTTGCCATGTGACATCAAAAAATGAACAATTTCATTGGGATATAACCGGGTATCAATATAGACATGGTGTATTTTTTGAATATGATCATTTCTCAACAATGCGTAATAAAGGGCAGACAATAGAACAATATAGAAATGTCATCGATCGTAGAAATTCAATACATGTCTTTTCAACCCGTACCGAAGAAACTGCATATTATCATCATTATCATGATATACCGGCTTATCATGTCAAAACTTCAATTCCATTCGGATTGCATCATCCTATTGTGATTGATGCACCTGATGATGTAATAAAAGGCGCTTTTTATTGGAAAGGTCCTCAAGATGCGTCAATCATGATTGAGCAAAGTAGATATTCTGATGCAATGTGGTATCTAGAACTGAAAGTCTTGGATGATTCTATTTTCACATCTCTTTGTGATACTTGCGTGCAAGATAAGATCATGATTCATTTGTCAAGGAGTCCTAAGCTGGGAAATGCAATTGATACGCAAGAAGTCCATAAAGACAGTATTCTAACAATTGAATTGAATCCCAATATGGAGACTCTTCATACTAGCTCCATGAACATAATTGGATCAAGCACGAAGCTTCCGATTGTTGTTCATAGAGAATCCAATGGATATAGAATAGTCGCAAATATTCCGACCAAGTTCATGACATTCAGGGATTCAGAATCAAGTCAATCTGATATTCAAACAATAGGATGCACGATTGAATTACTTGATATTGATAATCCTTTCAGACCTGAAGAACAAACAAGAATTGTAAGCTCGGCCTTTGAACAAGGGAATGCTTCTTCTTTAGGTATAGTGACATTCTATCCAATGAATACCTTTGATGGTGAGTTTCATAGTCACTTTAGCCATCAATTTGTTCAAACCCTTCAACAATTGGGATTTTAACAATGAGCATACTTCCAATTTATGTTTATGATCATTCGATATTAAAGCATAAAGCAGATCA
>JALRFC010000372.1 GCA_023253875.1 Candidatus Kapaibacterium sp. | reverse complement strand
CGGATGGGGATGATTCAATGCTCCTTCATAGATAAGAATGGTCATTCCATGCATCAAGGGTCCATATACCACATAACTATGTCCCGTTATCCAACCAATATCTGCTGAACAGTAGTATATATCACTTGGTTTCGGGTCAAAGACCATTTCAAAAGTATAGCGAACATGCGTGAGATATCCTCCCGTGGTATGAACTAGTCCTTTGGGTTTTCCGGTAGATCCACTTGTATACAGAAAGAATAATGGATGCTCACTTTCTAAATGAACTGCATCGCAGAGATCAGATTGAGATTGCATGAGTGATTCCCAATCATGAATCTTTGGATGATCAGAATGTATATTCTCTGGTTTATCTTTACAAATGACTGAATGAATACTTGGGCAATCCTTGATTGATTCCAGGACAGAAGTAAAGAGTGGAATGGAAGCTCCACGACGAAAAGTTTCTTTTTGTGTGATAATGCAAACAGAGTGAGAATCATTGATTCGATCTCGCAGTGAATCTGATGAGAAGCCACCAAAAACCACATTATGTATGGCACCGATTCTTGCACATGCGAGCATTGATATGATAGCTTCAGGATTCATTCCCATATATATCGTTACCACATCTCCCGACTGTATTCCAAGAGACTTCAAACCATTTGCGCATTGATTGACTCTCGAATATAATTCAGCATAGGTGAGTGCATAGGTGACACCATCTTCTCTTTCCCATTGTATGGCAGTCTTATGTTTTATAGGTGTATCTAGATGAATGTCTAGACAATTGTAGCAAGCATTGATATTGCCTTCCTTGAACCATTTGGCATGGGGATATTGCCAATCAAGGATTGTTTCCCATTGAGTAAACCAATGAAGTTTATTTGCCTGGTGTTCCCAATGCGATAAAGGATCTTGATTCGCACTCTTACGCATTGATTCATATTGCTCTATGGAATGAATATTTGCTTGCAGAGCAAAATCTTGAGGTGGAGAAAACACTCTGTGTTCTTGGAGGAAAGAAGATATCGATTCCATAAGTTCAATGATAAATAAACATGATGCGAAAACTACAAAAAAAAAGCAGATCAAAAGATCTGCTTCGTATTAGAATGTCGTTGATCAGGATAACTTTTTCATGAGAGAAATCATTTCAATGGCTGCCATTGCTGATTCAGCTCCTTTATTACCGGCTTTGGTACCTGCTCTTTCAATTGCTTGTTCAATGGTGTCAGTGGTCAGGACTCCGAAAATACAAGGTATTCCGGAATCGAGTCCAACCTGGGCAACACCTTTTGAAACTTCAGAAGCAACATAATCAAAATGAGGAGTAGCTCCACGAATAACAGCACCGAGTGTAATGACTGCATCATATTTACCGGATTGGGCAATCTTCTTGGTTACTAGAGGTATTTCATAG
>JALRFC010000371.1 GCA_023253875.1 Candidatus Kapaibacterium sp. | reverse complement strand
TCTTGTTCGATCGCGGAACGAAGCACGAAATATGCTCCATAAATCAAGAGCAGAACAAAGATGGATGTCTCGCGAGGATCCCAATTCCAAAATGATCCCCAATTGAATTTCGCCCAAATCGCGCCGGACACAGTGGCAAGAATGCAGAATAGCGTACCCAATGCAGCGGATGAAGATGCGATGATATCAAGTCGTGGAGACGGATTTCTGAGATAGCGAATCGACATGATCATCGAGACGATATAGGCAAGGAATGCAATCCAAGACATTGGCACATGAAAATAGAGTATGCGCGCTCTTTCTTCCAGTCCAACAATATATGGTAGCGTGATAAGCGGATCGATTTGAATGATACTTGAGAGTCTGAGTTCTGCATCTGAATTACCCGCTTCAAATCGGCGATGATGGATGTTCCATTACCAAAATCAGCGGGATTCAGCTTATCAGCGGTTAATCTCAAGAAAAAGGTTTTCTCTTTGCCTTGAATTGGAATCATCCATTCACCGGATTCTTGCTTTTCTGCTTTTGACACATCAATCGTGCATAAAACCGGAATTGGCTTTTGCATGCCCATGCGATAGATCAATGCGACATCTTCGGGTGTTCCGGCGATGCGTGGAAATAATGCCAAGAATACCATGATTGTCATCACGGAGATGAGTCCTAGGCGCATCCAAAGTGGTCTGGGCTTGAGCAAACCGGGATATAAACCCCAGCCGATGCCGATGATGAATCCAAGAGAGAGAATGAGAGCTTTCATGCAATCAGTTAAATGTGAGCTTCAAAAATACTTTTTTGCCGAATCATTTTCACTACTGTTTCCAAGGATTGGTAGCCCAAACGGAAAATTCAGGGATCATGGCTCTATCATCGAGTTCCAAGATGGACTTGATCATATAGGCGATTTCCTGTGAGCGAAGTTTATTATCAGGAGCTGTTCGCTCGATTCTTTCCGCCGAATTGAATGCTGTTGCCACTTCACTTGGATTCACCTGCATCACGCGAATGGAATGCTTGCGAAGTTCATGTTGCCAGCTTTCGGTCATGGCTCTGAGCGCGAATTTACTCGCAGCATAAATACCGCCTTTTTCAAATCCGCGTAATGATGCGGTTGAACCGATATTGATAATAGCGCCTTTTTGTTGTTCGATGAATATCGAAGAGGCTTTTTGGGCCATGAGCGCCGGACCAAATACATTGGTTCTGAAGATATGCTCATATTGCTCCAAAGTGGCGTCCATTAGCGTTGGAAATGCACCCAAACCGGCATTATTGATAAGTACCTCGAGTCCACCGGCATGTGCCAAGAACTCTTGATATGTTCTATCGATGTCTTTCGGATTTGTTACATCAGCCACAATCGGAAATGCACCTGAATAGTCTGCTGCGATTTGCAATCTCTCTGCATTTCTGCCTGTGAT
>JALRFC010000370.1 GCA_023253875.1 Candidatus Kapaibacterium sp. | reverse complement strand
GCCACCCCTGAATAATACTTCCTTATTGACAGTTGAACTATCAACTGCATAGAGAGTCCACGCATTCAGGATGCAAAAAAGTAGAATGATATAGTTCATTTTGCGATGATACATGAGGTTGTAAGCATATCACTCGGTGTTTTAAGCACTATAAAGTATGTTCCTGAAGGAATATATTCAGTGTCAATTGGTAATTCACTATATCCTTGATTCAATTCTCCATGAAAAATCGTAGTGACCAATTTTCCATCAGGAGAATAGATAAATATTTCAGAAATTCCTTTTTCTACCGTACTAGTGGCAATTGTCAATGTACCTTTTGCTGGTAATGGAAATGCAGACAAAGCCAAGCCTTGTTTAACTGTTCCTATTAAGCGTGGTTTGCCATCTGTGAAACACAAATCTTCCAGCTGGAATTCACCATCTTTACGAATAATTGTGGCTGTTTGATATTGAGCAATGGAAAATGTATCCCAAGCCACTGGTGATATTGGTTGATTTCCCAATTTCACTTTAAAGGTGATTTTTTTGATGATTCCCGCGGTATCTCTGCTATTTCCGGAGAAATCCAAAGTTCCGATATCATTTGCACGAGCATATGAATCGAATCCACTTATCGGCTCTAAAACAGTTGCATTGAAATGAAAGGTACCCTTGAATTTCCATTCTCTTCCATATGGAAGTGCGACAGAAGATTCAAGTATAATTGGCATTTCTATTGTTTCACCTGCTTTACCACTAAATGTTGGTATCACCACAATCAATCCTGGACTGGATTTTGGAAATCGAGAACGTGTTGTATACCAAAAACCACTTTTAACTTCATTTGTATTAAGCTTACTTCTACCAATGGCAGTCTGTGAAACAGTACCATGTATGATTGTTTGTCCAGATTTAGCTGTTGTTCCTCCACTACCCCAAACACCTCGCATTTGCTTTTGAGCAAAAGCTCCAAGCAACAGAAAGAGGATAGGATGAGTATGTATAGAACTAATCTCATGGTTGAATGACCGATATATCGATTCCTACAGCAGCCGGATTGACATTACTATTTGTGGTATTGACAAAACGAATTGAGACCGTATTTGTCGCACTTACCCTTGCATAACCTATAATGATTCCTGTTTCCAATTCATCTCTTGGAGACACCTGCACGGTACCACCAACTTGTGCACCGGTTAAATTCACTGCGATTGATTCAGAACCACCATTTGCACTTAGCATTCCTGGATTAACACTTACATTTGAAATTCTTACAATACCAGAACTCCATGACATTGTACCTGAAGAATTTGCGACCAACATTTGTCCATCTGAAGTTGGAGCTGAAGATGGTAAAGTATACACAACATCTGAACTCATGGTATTAGGAGCTTTGAAACCAACATAATTAATACCATTCGCAGTTAACTCCATAAATCTTAATTCGGATGTGC
>JALRFC010000036.1 GCA_023253875.1 Candidatus Kapaibacterium sp. | reverse complement strand
GATCTGGCATGTATTTTCTGACGATTTCACTTGATGGGAATCAGATGACAGAACAATTGATCATTGTACCTTAATGATAAAGTCAGACTTCATAATTACCAAAAAAAAACCTACCTTTGTGCTCCATTCGGTGTGTAGCGCAGCCCGGTAGCGCACTACTTTGGGGTAGTAGGGGTCGTGGGTTCGAATCCCGCCACACCGACAGGAACAATAAAGGCTCTGATTACTCAGAGCCTTTTGTTTTTCTTATCAGATGGTAAGCGTAAGATTCATACTAGCCATTCTTTGAAGGTTTGTCCCTCCAAAGATTTGATAATGTCTTCTATCAAGAACATTGAATATTGTACTTGATATTGTAATATCTGAATTCACTTGATATCCCATATTCAGATTGACAAGCCAATATTCGGGGACATAACCTTCGAATAATCCTGCCACCCAAGTGAATCCTGTGACTCCACGAACTTGCACTCCAAACTCAATTCCATCTTTGTCATATTGCAAACCGAAATTATATCTATTTGGTGATGCATTAGGAACAATCTTCTGTGTCTGAAGCGAATTTTCCTCAATTGAAAAATCAAGATGTGAGTAATTCGCTTGGAACAAAAGACCATTCATGATATAATAATTCAAACCTATCTCAATACCATATTCATTGATCACTCCTATATTCTTTGGAGTAATGATCAATGCTGCTGCACCTGTTGAAGGAATTGTTGCCAAACGATCATAGAAAAGTCTATTGATTTTGTCTAGTTCCGTTTTCAATTCAACATTAGCTTGCTCATTTTCATATCTGCGTGGAACATAAACATCAGGAGCCAAACCACCCAAAGGCACAGAAATAAAATTCGTTCTACGATTGAGATATGCATCAACAGTCACATAGAGATCTTTATTGATGATACCTTTATAGCCAAGCTCATATGACATTGCTGTTTCAACTTTGATATTTGGATTACCGAGATTCCATTGAGGGATGGCTGTTGTCAATCCAAGTCTTGGAATCGAATATTTAGATGCTATTGTTGAATCTATTGCGGACAAATTTACCGGTGCACCAGCAGGAGAATAGCGATATAAGTCCGCATAACTTGGTCGTAGGAATGAGCGATTCAGTGTCAAACGAAATGTATGATCTTGTACAGGAGTATAGACCAATGCAGCTTTTGGTGAAAATTGCGTATCAAAGAATGTAGAACGATCAATGCGAGCTGCACCAACAAATCGAAGTGTGGAATGCATATCAATTTCAGCCTGTGCATACAGACCGCTAAAATTATTATGCAAATTATCCGGATTAAGCAGTGGCAAAGCACCAATGATAGAAGTACTCACCGCTTGATATTCATGGGATGCCCCCACAATCAATTTCATGGCATCATTCAAGAATGAACCATTCCATTGAGCATCAATCACATAGACATCACTTCTTTCCGCAGAACTTGCAGCTGCATTCATTACGATTTGCGGTGTAATCGTATTTCTTCTATTCCAATGTGCTTGTACATTCAATGATGAAGAATTATAAGCCAAGCGCATATAGGGTTTTTCTACATCATTGATGAGAATACGACCTGTTTGATTCACAAAATACTCACCGCCATAACGAGAGAATCCCATTTCAGCAGTTACTCTTTCTTCATTTCCTAATTCATAATCAAAACGAGCTGAACCGAACATATTAGTCGCATTTTTATTCGCATTGATAAGGGAATCAATATTTGCAATCATGCCAATACCGGAACGATTCCCTGCAACATCACGAGCCAAACCTGGATATTCAAGAGTTCCACCTTTTGTGGTATCACGCGAATTGACCCAGCTTTGTCTTTGAGTGGAATAGCCTGCATTGATCTTATAATATAATGAGCCGATTCCACCTGCATGTCTGATATCACCGCGGAAAGTGTTGAAATCACCACCTGTCAGACTCACTCTTGTGCCTTGAATATCTTTCGGGGCGCTTGAAGTGATATTGATCACACCATTATAGGCATTCGAACCATAGAGAGCAGAGCCAGGACCACGCACAACTTCAATGGAAGCGATATCACCCATATTAGTTTGAAATGAATTCCATTCAACGAGATTTAATAAAGGAGTGGAAGGGTCACGACCGTCAAGCAATACCAACACTCTTCTATTAATAGAATTATTGAAACCTCGCATATTGACATTGAAATCATTCATTCCACTTTGAACAACATCAACTCCCTGAATTGCTTCGATAGTTTTGGCAACTTGTCCATGTGAATTCGCCATGGCCAATTCCTTAGGAAGAACAACTGAGATTGCTGCTGGTGCCTCAGTAATTTTTTGCTGACGACGTGATGCGCCATAAACAGTGACATCCTCTGTCCGAGTTTGCTTTTCCAACAATTGTATCCCAAGTGTTGGCATGCCTTGTACTACTTCAAAAGCAGTGGTCTTTGATGCATAGCCTATGAGGGACAATTGCAAAGTATAATTCCCTTTTTTCAATTGAAGACTTCCTTCTCCATTTTCATTTGTTTTTCCACCTATCCCTTCAACTCGAAAGGTGACATTTTTCAATGGACGATTTTCGATGTCAGTAACCTTGAGTGTTACAGGTATGCTATTTTGTGATTGTGCAAATTGAGCACATAACAAACATAGCATGAGACATAGTACCATATGCATTCGCTTCATGTGGATTAACTCCGTTTTGTAGATTGATGTATAAAACCTTGTTTCAATTTCTTTTCAACTTTCCCTGCAACCAATGTTCGTAATGTGTCCGTCATAAGTCCGGATCCAATCACAGATTGCCTGAATTTATAAGCATCTCTCAATGAGTATTGCTGACCATCCAATACCCATTGGAGAAATATTCCATCTGATATTCCCAATTCCAAGACAGCAAATGATCCTGCATCAACATTTTTAAAAAGATGAAGTTTTTGCATCTGATTGGTTACTTCTATACCTATTTGTACTAATCTTTTCTTCATCTCGCGGATACGGATCAAAAAGATATCCGAAGAACTACGTAGTGCATGTGCCCAAAATTCCAAGAGTAATGGAGCATATCTTGCATGCTTTTCATAAAATTCGACTGTAGTGTCAATCAATGCATCCGCTTTTGAAACAGGATCGAAATGATCATCTACAGCATCATTCATTGCTTGCTCATATTCATCCATCCACATATCATATACGGCAAGAAAGAGATCTTCCTTATTTGGAAAATACTCATAAATAGTTCCTTTTGCTATACTTAATGCATCTGCTATATCTTGCATTGTCGTATTGTGATATCCCTTCGAGGCGAATATTCCAATAGCGGTTTCAAGGATGAGCATTCGCTTCGCGATTCTATTTTCCGGTGCTGATTTCGTTCTAGCCATAGTTTTCATCTATTAATTGACCAATTGGTCAAAAATAAGATTTTCCATAGAAACATCAATCATTATATCCCAAAAGCTGTAGGTTCACTATTTTTGTGATGTCTTTTTACCATTCTACAGATAAACGCAGTGTTTCCAGATACAAAAGAAGAACAATTGCATGATGTGCTTGACTCCATGACCGGAGCAATACATGCCAAAGTCATCTTATTCAATGATGAACATCATACATTTGATGAAGTCACCATGCAGATATTGAAAGCCGTACATTGTTCCTTAGACAGAGCTGAGCAATTAACGTGGGAGGTTCACAATTCAGGAAAAGCAACTGTTTATGAAGGTCCATTGTCGGAGTGTCTCAATGTGAGCGCGATATTGGAAGAAATTGCCCTAAAAACTGAAGTACAATGTTAAAGTGAATAATCATGGGTAAGTTCTTTCTTTTCATTATCGCCATCATCTTAGGGATTGTATTTGCAATATTTACATTGCTTGGTTTTTTCCGTCGTTTTCTTTTAGGAATTGTTCCAAAATCAAAGCAATCATCAACATCAGATGAAACCGTTGTTTACGATGATGGGAAAACAACCGTTCATTCTATGAAAAGTCATGCTCGAAACACAAAACGATAGTCTTGATCGCATTGCGGCAATTGACGTTGGAACGAATTCATTTCATGCCATCATTGCATCAGTTACAGACAAAGGTTCGCTGAGAATACTTTCTCGAGAGAAAGAAATGGTTCGATTGGGGGATGCAACTACAGATTTCAAACATATCTCAGATCAAGCGATGGAACGTGGCTTGAGGGCAATGAAACGTTTTTCCATCATGGCAAAAAAATCCGATGCTCATATCAGAGCAATTGGGACAAGTGCTTTAAGAGAAGCCGAGAACAAGGACTTTTTCATTTCATTGATTGAGAAAGAGACTGGCATTCATATCGATGTTATTACCGGTATTGAAGAAGCTCGTCTCATTTATGTTGGAGCTTTGCATGCATTACCAATCATAACTCAAAAGGCATTGGTAATAGATATAGGCGGGGGAAGTACAGAATCCGTTATTGGGCAATTTGGGAAGATACATCATATTCACAGTGCTAAATTAGGCTCATTGCGTTTAACAAAACGGTTTTTTCCTGATGGGATTGTCACTTCCGAACGTGTGAATGCTTGTCGTACATTCATCAATGGAGAATTATCAACATGTATACGTACAATCAAGAATACTGGTTTTGATACCGTAATTGGGTGCTCAGGAACAATACATGCTTTAGTACAAATGGTCTATGCAGAAAAACAAAGAAAGATTCCTGAAACCTTGAATGGAATTACTATTCAGACAGAAGATATCTATGCAAGAATTGAACATCTTATTCATGCACATACTACTGAAGAAAGACTATTAATTCCTGGAATGGAACCCAAAAGAGCTGATATTATAGTTGCCGGAGCATTGATTCTGGAACATTATCTACGCATGCTATCTGTTTCCAAGTTATTAATATCTGCTTTTGCATTAAGAGAAGGCATTGTATTTGACACAGTTGAAAAACTCAGAGACATTAATGAGTATCATCATCTTACAAAACTGCGCTATGATACCGTCTATTCACTTTGCGAATTATATAAAATCAATGTAGAACATGCTGAACATGTAAAAAAACTTGCTCTGCAGATTTTTGATGATACAATACACCGTCATCAATTAGGAGATGAAGAGCGGGAATTACTTGAAGCTGCTTCCCTCTTACATGATGTTGGTTATCACATTTCTCCGGATCAACATCACCATCATAGCCAATATATCATCAGTCATTGTATCATGCCCGGTTTCACCAATGATGAATCACAAATCATCGGTATGATTGCTCGCTATCACAGAAAAAGTCATCCCAAAAGAAAACATCCCGGTTTTTCATCGTGCAGTCCTGAACGACAAAGAGTCATTTCAATATTGGCTGGTATGTTACGCATCGCAGAAGGCTTGGATAGAAGGCAACAACAATTAGTTGAATCTCTTCATTGTGATATTCATGACACAATAATGTCAATCGCTTTATTTTCAAAAGATCAAGCACTGATTGATATAGAAATATGGGGTGCGGAACGTAGATTATCACTACTTGAAGAATGCCTTGGCGTTGCAATTACCTTTTCCACTGCATAAATCTTACTTATACAATGCTGATGTCATGAGTTTGCTAAAAAGCTCGTAGTTTACTTATTAGAATTCACACTTTCTTTTTGGCATGAAGATCATTTCATCATATCTCTTTTCCCTCATTCTGATACTCATCATTGGTAGTTTTTCTACACCAATCATACAAGGAAAGCAGAATAAAAAAAGACCAACAGTTGCATTGGTTCTCAGCGGTGGTGGTTTTAGGGGAATGGCACAAATAGGAGTATTGAAGGTATTAAAGAAATTTTCTATACCCATTGACTATGTGGTTGGGACCAGTATTGGTGCTTATGTAGGCGGACTCTATGCAGTTGGATATTCACCTGATGAAATAGAACAAATTGTTTTGCATACCGATTGGGATAAAATGCTTTCCCCTGGATCTGAAGTGAACAGACAAGATATGTTTCTTGATCAAAAGATTGCTGATGACAGACATCTCTTTACAATGAGACTCAATACATTCTCATTTGAGTTACCAAAAGCTGTTTCCAAAGGAATACCGTATCAAGCCCAATTACAAGAATTATTCTGGAATGCACCATATACAGCTTCACATTCTTTCGACTCACTTAGTATTCCATTTCGTGCTATTTCCACTGATTTAATAACAGGTTCTTCCATTGTTCATAAATCCGGTGATTTACCAATCATCATTAAAGCTAGTTCTACGATTCCACTGCGATATTCACCGGTACGTTATGATTCCCTTTTATTGATTGATGGTGGAGTTTTGGATAATGTTCCCGTTTCTGTCGCTCGAAGAGAATTCAATCCGGATATTATCATAACAGTGAATTCTATTTCCGGTTTATTGCCGGAAGAAGCATTACAAACTCCTTGGAGTATTGCAGAACAAATCGTTGGAATCATGTTAAAAGGACAAGAGGAAAAAAGTCTTATTCAGTCCCCCATTACCATCACTCCAAGTCTGGATGATGCAAAGAATACAGATCCCACTCATATTCCTTTTACCATTGTGAAAGGGGAAATTGCTGCTTTGCAAGCAATATCCCAGATTAATGATTCGCTCGCAAAGTATGAATATGTGTTTGTTGATTCAATGCAACATAAAGAGCTACCATTTACCAATATTCTTTCTATTGATTCGGGACTGATTTCTCCATCTTTGATGCAAGCAATCGATGCTGTGATAGCACAACAACGATCTATTCAGGAGAAACAATATGCCATCCACAAAATCCTTCGAAAAGACTCTATATCTTTTGTTCGCCTAAACCCAATCATTGATTCCAATAAGAATACTATCATATGGAAATTAATACAACCAAAAGTAATTACTGTCAGAGGTATACAATCACAAGATTCATTGACAATAACACAAGAATTATTCAATCAATCACCATTGAATACGTTGGCAATCAATCAACGTTGGGATGAATTGATTGGAGGAGAAGAATTTGAACAAGTGGATATAAGACCAAGATATGAACAAGACACACTCCATTTCCAGATTAAAACCCAAGGAAAATCTCCTCAGTATATAGGCATTGGTGCAAGAGTTGATAATGAACGATATGGTCAATTGGCTCTTGATGGATATGATGCCAATTTTCTTGGTACTTCATTGTGGTCTTCATTATCATTGATAGGTGGTTCGAGAAATAGATCCGGACATTTGACAATTGGAAAAAAGAATCTTTTTGGTACAAATTGGGGATGTTCGATACTTGGATATTCAACGTATAAACAAATGTTCCAATATCAACGAAATATTCTCCCCTCCAGAGAAACATATGACATTAAACGCTTGGAAGAATTACGAGAAGATCGGTATGGAATAATGGCCGATTTGACAAGAACATTGGGTAAATCTGGCATTTTACAATCTCGCTTTCGTTATGAACAACAAAGAGTATATGAGATTCAAGAAGACTCATTTCCTGCATATTCTCCAATATTCACGTGGAAAATCCAATCCAGAATTGATACCAGAGATGATGCGGATTTACCAAAATCTGGCAATGCAATCGAACTCTCATTGGAAACATCACTTCCACTTATCGAAAATGCTCTTTCATTTTCCCGAATCAAAGCCTCATATGCCAAGTCAATCACATATGGAACAATGACATTCACTCCTAGACTTATAAGTGTCTTTTCCGATAATTCTGTTCCAAATGCAGAGTTTGTTTCAATGGGACGTGATGATATGTTTTTCGGGAAAAGAGAGGATGATCAAAGAGGTGCACAAATGGTGATTGGATCTTGTGAGTTTAGGTGGGCCACCCCATTTTCATTTCTAGTACCGCTCCATCTTTCTGCCCGCTATGATATCGGATCAACATGGAATGGATTTGAAACCATCTCTATTGGAAGCATGCAACAAGGTATAGGGCTCACCATACATGCAAAAACACCTCTCGGTTCAGCAAGGATCTCTGCAGGAAAGAGTTTCTATTTCGTTTCATCACCAGATGGAGTAATTCAGGGGCCATTGCTCTTTTCATTTACCATTGGTTCAAGATTCTGACTTAATCCTTTCCATTACTGACAGAATTGCGTATATTTCTGTCATAATGCCCTATCAATTATACCTTGCATGCATATGAAAAAGAATCCACTTCTTATTGATATCGCCATCATTCTTGCGATTTCCACAATAATTGCCTTTTGGTTTAATGGATTCAGCAATCCAAATGGCATAGCACTCATAAGAGAAAAACAAATACTCGAAATTGCCAATGATGCTGAATTTGATATAACAAACTCTGAATCAATTGTACCTGCTGATTCGCAAAGTGCGCAAGTAGTGTCAAAAGATACATTACTTGTCAAGAAAGATTCGATCAAACCAAACCTTCCAACACAACAGACAACTCCGATCACAGATGCAAAGAAATCTACCGAGGAAGATGCGGGACCGGCAAAAGCAAAAGCTGTCAATTATGGTCAAGTAAAGAAATTATTGGCTGACCCTTCGGTAATGGTTATTGATGCCAGAAATGAACATGAATTTGCTGAAGGACATCTTCCAAAAGCACGGAACATTTTTGCAATGGAATTCCAACAATATATTCCCGAACTAATTGGAATGAATAAGGATATTCGCATCATTGTCTATTGTGGTGGTGGACAATGTGAATTGAGTCATGAACTCAGCAATAATCTGATTGGTCTCGGCTTTAAAAAAGTCTATATCTATCTTGGTGGCTGGGATGATTGGAAGAAGAATGGTTCAGGTAAGTAATGATGTACGATATATTAGATGACAAGACCATGAACTTTCTCCGAGATCGCTTCGGCATCATCGGTGAATCTGATCTCATGCGAGAGGTCATCATCAAATTACTCAAAGTCGCACCTACAGACTTAACAGTATTAATCACCGGTGAAACAGGCACCGGCAAAGAAGTATTCGCTCATGCTTTACATGGATTAAGCGATCGCAATTCTCAACCATTTGTGAGTGTGAATTGTGGTGCCATACCTGAAACGCTCTTGGAATCTGAATTGTTTGGACATGAAAAAGGAGCTTTCACCGGAGCAGTTGAGCAAAGAAAGGGTTTTTTTGAAGTTGCGCATAAGGGGACCATTTTCTTGGATGAAATTGGTGAAATGCCTATTGCCACACAAGTCAAATTATTACGCATATTAGAATCAGGAGAATTCTCACGCATTGGCTCTTCAGAAGTTCGCAAAGTACAAGTTCGTGTAATTGCAGCAACAAATCGCGACCTCAATTATGAAGTACGAAATGGGAGATTCAGACAAGACTTGTTCTTTCGACTAAATTCATTTCAATTGCATTTGCCTTCATTGAGAAAACACAAAGAGGATATTCCTTTGCTTGCAGAATTTTATGCCTCAAGAATTGCAAAGAAAAATCGAGTATCCTATAAAGGATATACAGATGAAGCATTGGATTATCTTGAGAGTCTTTCATGGCCGGGAAATATCAGAGAATTACGAAATGTGATAGAAACTGTCTCTACGCTCGAGCATGGTCGTATGATTGATCAAAACATGATAGTGAAACAAATGGGCGAACAAGACGGTATGCACTCGCACATTCCTCATGATCAAGCAATCATGCTGACTTCTCAAATGCAACAAGCACAGTTCCCACAAGAAACGGATATCGTATTTCGCACACTGCTTGAGATGAAAAATGATTTGATTGAAATTAAAAGAGCATTGGGTGCAATATTCGAAAAAACCGCCCAACTAGAAATGCAAGCTCAAAGAGCGGCAGAACAATCTATCACCGAGTTTCCGGTGATTACAAATACTGCACTACCCTATCCGGATGAATTTTCTCAGGATGCACAGTTCAATTTGGAAGAGATGGAAAAACAATTAATCAGATCAGCACTTATCAAATATGCAGGCAATCGCCGGATGGCTGCAAAAGTGCTTGGTATCAGCGAAAGAACACTTTATAGAAAAATTACCGATTATCAACTCACAGATTCAGAGTTATGATTCGACTTTTACTCTCTGTTTTCATTATGCTAACACTATGTTCAACTTTGGTTGCATCTGACAAATCAATGAAAGTATGGGGATCATTTGGAGAAGGCATTAACTTTCTTCCAAATGACAGTTCATTTTCAGTGAAAATGCGCGTACGATTTCAGACGCAGGCAAATGGACAATTCACACCGGATCCTGACCCAAGAAATCTAAGAACTGCCGCATTTATTCGAAGAATGCGTCTTCGATTCGAGGGTTTTGCGCTCAATCCTAATCTCCAATACAAAGTGCAATTAAATGGATCCAATGATGATATGGAGTCCACCCGAACCCCTGAACTTGATAATCCGGGAATACTTCGAGATGCAGTCCTTCAATGGACCTTTCTACCAGGAACAACGGTTTGGTTTGGTCAAGCTAAACTTCCCGGAAATCGAGAACGTGTTGTGTCTTCAGCCAATCAAGAATTTGTGGATCGTTCCACGTTAAATAGAGTATTTACAATTGATCGTGATATAGGCATTCAATTGCATCATCAATGGAATTTAATGGGAATGATACTTAGGGAACAGGGCGCCATTTCAACCGGAGAAGGAAGAAATAGAAAAACTGCTTCCAATGGCGGTATTTGTGCAACCATTCGTGGTGAATTATTACCATTCGGATTGTTTGAACAGAGAGGAGATTATATTCAAGCTGATTTAGTGAGAGAAAAATCACCAAAAGTTTCTCTTGGATATACCTATAGTTTCAATAATGATGCTGCAAGGACCGGTGGTCAATTGGGTGAATATTTGTATGCTCCAAGCGATATCGAAACAATATTTGCAGATATATTAGTCAAATATCAAGGTTTGTCTTTTTCTACAGAATATGCACAAAGATCTTCACCTAATCCCATATCTTCAAAGACAGGATCAAAAGACCTCTTTATCTATGATGGATTTGGCACTAATAG
>JALRFC010000369.1 GCA_023253875.1 Candidatus Kapaibacterium sp. | reverse complement strand
CTTCTTGCAATTCATATTTGGCTTCATCACAACCAGCAACATCGGTGAACATCACCCGATTTGCTTGATTTTCATTCAACATTTTGACTCTTGCTTTGCCAAAAGAGAAGATTCCTTTGGGACCACCTCCACCTTGCATACGTCGCATCACGAACATATACACAATAATCAATGCAAGCCATGGCAAAAAGGATATTAACATTCCCCACCAAGGACTATCACCTTCTTTATATACCCAATAGATTCCTCGATCAGACCATTCTTTTTCCATGGCGCTATCGAGAAAACCAAGTTCTGTCTTGAAATGTTGGATATATACAATTTTGCCAGCTTCGCCAGTAATGGAAACTTGTTCTTTCAATGTGCCACGAAAAACATAGCGATTGAATTGAGATTTTTCGATTGTTGCTGAAGCAATTTTATTATTGGTGAGATATGTTCTATACTGGGTATATGCAATGTCCCATTCTTTCTTTTGATTTGCATGCATGAGCATATAGACAATCACTATGCCTGCAAACATTGCTCCCCAAATAAGGATTGAACGCATGATTTTACCGGTGGGTGACTCTCCGGGACCTTGGCCTCCACGCATATCATTGTTTCCATTACGGAAATTGGGTTTCGGACCTGAACTTTTTTGTTCTTTTTTGGGAAAACCTTTTGTTTTCTTATCTGTATTACTATCGTCAGAAGATTGTTGCATTTGATTCATTATGATTTCGGCTCCGATGGCTTTCAGCATCGCCTTGAAAATTTCTGAGAAAAAGAATGTGGTGGGTGACGATTATCATCACCACTTCATTGCTTTTATTGAAAAAAAAGACAAATATGGTGTTTTTTAGGATGTACGGCCAAAGCGTCTGTCGAATTCACGCAATTGCATTTCCAGTATGATAGGTCTGCCATGAGGGCAAACTCCCGGCATATCGCAAGCAAAGAGATCATGGATCAGTGATTTCATTTCATTATCAGAAAGGATATGTCCGGCTTTGATGGCAGCTTTACATCCCATCGAAGCTGCAATATTGTCCCTGCTACCATGAGGTCTGACTTCCTCATATTCTCTATACTGTGATATGATATCCTGTAATGCCAAATGTTCTGTTCCAGCCATTATGTCAAATGGTACAGAAGTAACGCTGATACCATTCCCATTTTCTGAAAATCTGAAACCCAGTTTCTCAAATTCTTCCCGTAATTGATTGAAAATCAGTAGATCTTCAGGTAATAGTTTAATAGGAATGGGGAATAGTAGAGTCTGACCTTGCACAGCTTGTTGAGTCAAAGCTTTCAGTGACTTTTCATAGATGATTCTTTCATGCGCGGCATGTTGATCAACAATCATCACTCCATCTATATTTTGGATGAAAATATACTTGGCGTGTAATTGCCACATCGAGCCGAATTCTTTTTGCACTGCCGGAACTGTATGCTCGGTAGGTAT
>JALRFC010000368.1 GCA_023253875.1 Candidatus Kapaibacterium sp. | reverse complement strand
AGCCCTTTTTGATAGCTTGTCAATGCACTTGAAAAATCAGCCAATTCTTTGTACACATTACCTGCATTATTGTAAATCGACGATAAGCCGGCTTGATTATCTGCTTCGGTATAGAATAGTTCACCCATTCTATACTGCTTCAACGAATCTTCATAATTCCCCAATTCGAATTTCATCATACCTAAATAAACATGTGAGGTTCCAATATTTCCGGCATTGTTTGATTTTAAGAAGTGAATTAAAGAGTTTTCATATTCTTTCTGAGCTTTTTCATATTCCCCTTGTTGATAATACATACTGCCGAGCAAAATGTAGGCCTTGCCGGCAAGATCCGGAAATTGATCAGAATCTATTAATTCTGTAGCTTTATTAACGTAGTGTTTCCCTTCTACAAACTCATATTCTGATATTTTCACTGTTGCAATTGATATGAGTGTTTTACAAAGCATTTCTGCTGATATTCCTGAAGCAAATTCTTCAATTATCACTTGCATTTGAGAAGCTATTCTCGCCATATTCTTACTATCCGCGAGCCTTTGATATGCTTCGAAATAAAATTGAAAACATTACATTCGCCAATCAAGATTTTCTTTGTTCCATTGAGTGGTGTTTATTAATTCAGATACTTCATCAGCCAATTGTGAAAATCTATATTCGGCTAGAAGTTGCTTGAAATGAATTTCTAATTCTAAGTTGGTCATTGAATTTTCCGATTTGATGTAGTAATTGTATAATTCACATCCTCATATCGGTCGTGGCCACGGCAACAATTTTGCCGTTTTTCTTGATTGGGATTGAAAGCGTTTTCATCCAAATTTCCCCACCACCGGCATCGAAGTATGGAGCGCTCCATATTTCACTTCCAGATTGTATTGGCTTTGTCAGCCACTCCTGTGTATCAATTGCATATGCAGGATCTTTTGCAAGATCTTTATAGATGAGTGTTGTGGCTCCACGATACCAATAAGGGCTTGTGATGGCTTTTTTATTCGAATCCAAGAGACAAACTGTACATCCGAAGAAATTCTGATTATTTCTTTGAAGATATTCATTGATTTTCATTGAGACAATTGAACTATCCATGGATGTAGAGGACAATGAATCACAAAATGTTCGCAGGGCTTGCTCGATGGTTTGCTCGGTGGAAAGAGGTTGCACCGTTGCTTCACAGCCGCTGATGAAACATATCGACATTAGGAGGAAGAATGCTGCCAATGTTGTTTTGTATTGAACCATGAAAAAAACTCCTAATGCAGATATTGAATTGAATCCGAAAAGTAATATGTAATTCAGTTGACACCTTCAAAACTACACACAATTCTCAATCATTCACATTCCAATTTGGAATCGGTTATCTTTTCCCTCTGCGTGCAGGTCTTTTACTCGCATTCTTTCCGGATGATTTTGCTGACCGGAAAGTATTCGTGTGATTTCCGGATTGCTTTTTAGTTGAAGCAGATTTCTTTGTTTT
>JALRFC010000367.1 GCA_023253875.1 Candidatus Kapaibacterium sp. | reverse complement strand
CGGACTATGGGGTTGTTCGGACAATACCATTGAAAATCCAGCCCTCATCAATGAAGAAGAATTCACAGATATGCGTAGATGTTATTCCCATGAACATTTACAAACACAATTATTGGCGGATCCAATGCTTGCCTATAGAATGCAAGAAATTGAAGATTTCACTCAGAGTATTTTGAGTGACAAATCACCCAAAGCTTTATATCTCTCAGGTGATAGCATCGTGATTCCTGTGGTTGTGAATGTTTTGTATAAAACATCAGCACAAAATATTTCCACTGCACAAATACAATCACAAATTGATATTTTGAATAAAGACTTTCAGGCTTTGAACAGTGATTATAATCAAACACCTGCACAGTTTCAATCTGTAAGATCAGGTGACACAAAGATTGTTTTTGTACTTGAAACCATCAATAGAAAGTCGACCACAAAGGTTAGCTGGAAGACAGATAATTCTATGAAGATGACTTCTAAAGGAGGACTGAATCCAACATCACCAACAACGAAATTGAATATTTGGGTATGTAATCTTAGTGGTGGAATTTTAGGATATGCACAATTCCCTGGTGGAAGTACCAGTACAGATGGAATAGTTGTTGATGATAATGCATTCGGTGATATCGGCACAGTTCAATCACCGTATAATAAAGGTAGAACTGCAACTCATGAAGTGGGTCACTGGATGAATCTTCGTCATATCTGGGGTGATGCAACATGTGGAAATGACTTAGTGAGCGACACTCCTAGTCACAATGCTGCCAATTATGGATGTCCAACATTTCCCCATTATAGTACTTGTTCCGGTTCTCCTGTTGAAATGACAATGAACTATATGGATTATACAGATGATGCTTGCATGTATATGTTCACAATTGGACAAAAAAATCGCATGCGTGCAATTTTTGCTGCAGGTGGTCCGAGATATAGTTTTGGCCAATGATAACTATCATCATATAGTAAAGGGAAGCATCATGATGCTTCCCTTTTTTTGTGCTTAGAATTTTTGATTGTTTATATATGATTCTTCCTGTCCAAAGTATTCAACTTCGGAGGAGAGGTGCCATGTGGAACATGACTGGATGAAATTGTACTCCGATTGTAGTATTGAATATGTTCAATGTAAAGTGATGCGAATAGAATCATTGAGGTAACAAAATAGTTGATCGGTATATTAGCTTTTTACAATTGTTCTTCCATGATTTTCAAGCCATATCTTCTGATTATGGCAATAAGTTTCAAAATCTCCTTTCCTTTTGGAGTGAGAGAATATTCTGTTTTTGGTGGTATGACAGCATACACCTTTCGAAAGATATATCCATCTTTCTCAAGTTCGCGTAATTGCTGAGTAAGCATTTTATCAGATATGTGGGGAATGTCTTTGCGTAATTCACTATATCGTAAAACGCTTTTTTGTAATCTCCACAAGATAGGGGCCTTCCATGTGCCACCAATTTTTTCCATTACAAGTTGAACT
>JALRFC010000366.1 GCA_023253875.1 Candidatus Kapaibacterium sp. | reverse complement strand
TGGTACATTCTTAGAATTTGAGGCTTCCATTCAGAGAATTCCCAATCTTGCTTATGGAAAGATTACTCATTGATTAAGACTTCTTTATCAATCTTGCTGCAAAAGCTCCATCAGTAAGATGCTTTCCGGGTAATGTCTTCATATATCCATGTTCACACACATCTGCAGGCAGATACTTATCAGCCGGATCTACTGTGAACTCAGGGAATGTTTGCAAGAACCACTCAATATTCTGCTCATTTTCTTCGGATTCAATCGTGCATGTGCTGTAAATGATAGTGCCACCCGGTTTGACGAGCGATGCAGCATTTTGAAGGATTTCCCTTTGCAATGGAATAAGTTTTGTGATATCATCGGCATCTCTTTTCCATTTGATATCCGGTTTTTTGGACAATGTACCGAATCCTGTACAAGGAACATCTGCCAATACAATATCTGATTGCTCATGTTGAAATGTACGTGCATCTCCCGACTTGGCTTCAAGTATTGATATACCCAGTCTTTGAGCGCCCTCTGTCAAAAATCTCAATTTGGCTTCATATTTGTCCAAGGCAATAATTGAACCCTCATTGTGCATGAGTTCAGCAACATAAAATGCTTTCCCTCCGGGTGCAGAACAGAGATCAATGACCGACATACCGGGTTTAGCTTGTGACAGTAATGCAGCCATAGAAGCACTCGCATCTTGAATGGCGATATGACCGGAAGCAAACATATCGGAACTTGTGATATCTCGCAATGAACTTACAAGCAATGAGGAAGCATGTTGAATGGACTTCGTAAATGGAATATTTTGTTCTTCAAGCCATGCTTCAACAGTATGCGTATCTGTTTGCAATCCATTGACTCGTAAAGTAATGGAAGGTCTATTGACATTAGCTTTGAGTAATTCTTCAGTATATTCCAAACCCCAACGATCCAACCAACGCTTTACCATCCATTTCGGATGAGAATACATGACCGATAGGAACCAAACCATATCTTCTTCTTGATTCGGATAGCGGATATTGTCTATGTTTCTGGTGATATTTCTGAGCACTGCATTTACAATTCCTGCAGATTTATCACCTTTGATGCGTTTGATGATTTCAACAGATTCATTGATTGCTGCGGCAGGTGGAATTTTATTCAAAAACATGACTTGATACAATGCAATCCGCATTGCATTCTTCACAGGTGTCATGCACTTTTCAAATTCACCATGATAAAAACCGGTAAGAACCCAATCTAGTTTTGCAAGCCAGCGAGTAACACCATTGACAAGTTCTGTAAGCAATGCCTTGTCTTGATGTGAAAGTCCACCTGTTCTCAATTCATGTTCGAGCAATTTATCAAGATAGGAGTCGCTTCTTTCGAATCTACTTAAGATGCGAATTGCAGCTCCTCTTGCGCCTTGATACAAGAATTGTTCATTGATGTGTTTGTCCTGCATGGTAACTCGTCCATGTGCCGGTGAATCTTCAAACATGATGATGCTCTGTATATGTCTGTTCTTATTGGTATTTATGATG
>JALRFC010000365.1 GCA_023253875.1 Candidatus Kapaibacterium sp. | reverse complement strand
TAATACACCTTTTACACTTGAAGTGTCTTGAGAGTGGAGAATTGATGGAATGAAGGAGAAAATGGCAGCCAACATGAAGGTAATAGGAGCTTTGCGCATGTGAACGTATACTAGGTTTATGAATAGATGCTCCTAAAAACCGTTGAACCTACTTCTTGAGTTCCAATTTGCCAAGTAATTTTCCACAATAGTATTATCATTGTTCCTACAATGAATCAAGACACTATGTTTGTGATGCAGTACATCGAGATGAAACAAAATCACTATACCCATCGCTAATTGTTACATGCCTGAGCATAATCACATCATTGTTGCAATGTTTGCATCCGGTGCAGGAAGCAATGCTGAGGCTATTATTGAATATTCCCGAAGAAAAGACTCTGTTTACAAAGTAGAAGTGATTCTAACTAATAAAGAGCAAGCAGGGATTTATAGTGTTGCAAATAGATTAAATATCCCTATTGTACATATTACAGATCCTCAGGATGCTTCGAATATTCTTGAAATGTTACAAAAGAAACAAGTGCAAGTCATTGCTTTAGCGGGATATATGCGATTATTGCCTGCTGAAGTCGTTCGTGCATTTGATGGTCGAATCATCAATATACACCCATCCTTATTACCGGATTATGGTGGGCAAGGCATGTATGGAAATAATGTACATATGGCAGTATTTAACGATAAAAAGCCATATACAGGTATCACAATACATCTAGTTGATGAGCAATATGATTCCGGAAAGATGCTTTGTCAGAGTAGGATTTCAATAATTGATTGTAATTCAGTAGAAAATATTTCAGAAAAGGTTCGAAAAGTAGAGCATGAGGTTTATCCTTTGATGCTCAATCAGCTGTGCAAAACAATTTATGCACAGCAATAAATTTCTCTTGGTGAATTCAATCTTTCTTGTCAATTTACGCCCGATTATGTGTTAATATCACATAATCCGTGGCTTTATTTAAGACATTAAAGCGAAAATTTTTATACAAATAATTGTAATTATGTATCACTTTTGCATAGGGTTCTTCATATGAAGAAACGAGTCCTCATTGCACTTCTGGCATTCTTTACGGCTAGTATGGCCTTATTTGCCGGTGGTAAGGAAGATGGAACCCTGAGAAAGAGCCGTTTTCCGGCAACATTTCCTCAGCCGTTCACCAATTTTCCGGCACTCAATCATGCAAATAACAGTCGCCCGAACAATTCGGTGCATTCTGTTTCCACCGGTTATTATATTGTCGATTCTGACGATGATGCCGGTGATTTTTGGCGTCCTAATTTGGATCGTGCTTTCTTGAACAGATTGAACGATACGGAGCCTTCAGAACTTATCAAATGGAAGCAGATTACTTCTGGTCCACTTCAATCATTTGATGCGACAGAAGGTCGTCCATTTTTCCGTAATCCCGGAGCTACAACAGACTCCACAGACAATGCATTTGCGGGTCCAATTAGAATTGGATTCCCATTTTTCTTCAATGGTGTTCGTTATGACAGTTTTTATGTGTCTAC
>JALRFC010000364.1 GCA_023253875.1 Candidatus Kapaibacterium sp. | reverse complement strand
ATACTCTCTAATCTTACTGCCATCTCTGAAAAGTGAAATGGTAAGTGGATTAATGAAAGGAGTAATTGAATCCGCTCTGAAACTCGGGATGCGAATGGACAAGGTGATAATATTCACATCGCCGATTGTTTGTACAGAAATGAGATTCGGCATTTGTGGAAGTTTCGCACCGCCGGCAGTTGCTTTCACTTCGCGAATTGCACTGGTATCATTTCCGGCGACTACACGAATGCCATAAGTATATGTTTTGAATGCAGTAACGGTATTATCAGTATATGTTTCCAAATCACCAGATACTTCATTGAGAAATGCATTATTTCTGTAGAGTACATATTTGATCGGTGCATCCAATGGCTGATCAAATACGCGAGCTTTTGGTGCTTTCCAGAATAATCGAATCGAAGTCGTATCAGTGGAAGATGGTCTTGCAGTGAATGGATATGCGGGTTGCGGAATGCGCGTATTCACGATCGATGTATATGCATCATTATCAATTTTGCTCGTACCGGCATTACGCATATCAACCCATGATGGATAGATAATGCCATCATACATCGCGCAACCGCTATAATCACCGGCAAAGACATTATTCCGAAATGGATTATTTCTCAAATCGCTTTGTGCCTCTGAAGCCCTGCGATCCATCCAAGTATCACCACCATCTCGCGAATAACTTACATAACAATTCGTGATGATATTATTTGGATCATCTCTTGAATCCAAATACATGATGCCCAAATCCCCATTTGTTGGATCAATAGAAATCCAATGCCAGAATTGATCATGTACATCAGTTGAATGAACCATTGTAGGTGTTGACCATGTTTCGCCTTTATCCGTGGAACGGGAGAAATACACATTGGGAATGCTATCGGCAGACCAAGCAAGATAAAGCCATCCTCTCCGCGGACCATTCGTTACATCACATGTCAAGGATGGATATGCCTCAGCACGCACTCCTCCCTTGAGTGTATGTCGAACGCCCTCATCCAATGACTTTGCTTTACCGAAAGAACGATATGTTTGAATAAGTCGTGGTGCAGTGAATGCATTACCACCATCCATGGATTTGGCAAAACCGATGCTGGATTTTGGACCATAATTCCATACTGTATAGACTTCACCTTCAGGTCCTGTGACGGTCAATGGAAAACTCTGTCCAAATGTGGTGTCTTCTGAAATGCCCGGTACTCGATCACTTACAGGAACCGGAGCAGACCACGTATTTCCTTTGTCTGTTGAATATACATTCACGATTTGCGTGGATGAATCTCGATTGATCACTCGTTTCCAAGGAATATAGAGTCTATCCACATAGGGTGAAGTCGGTGAATTATCAGCCCAGATATAATATTTATCCTCGAACGTGGAATCGGGTGTCTGATCACCGAGATGCTGAATCACGGGAATATGTTTTGTCCATGTCACTCCACCATCAGTTGTTCTCGCAAAAAATACTCCATTCTCCGGTGATGCTTTGCTTCTATCTCCAAATCCTCCATAGACCAAATACCCAGTACC
>JALRFC010000363.1 GCA_023253875.1 Candidatus Kapaibacterium sp. | reverse complement strand
AATAAAAAGTTCTTTTGCTATTGCGGGATCCTCTGCCTGCACAAAGCTTGGTCTCAAACCTCGATCCGTATCTGCACATAAGGTAAAGTTTGGGATAATCAATAGGGACCCAGAAATCTCCAGTATTGACTTATTCATTTTTCCGAACTCATCAGGAAATATGCGTAGTCCGAGTAATTTGTCACAAAGCCAGCCATTTTTTGTTGTATCATCACCTTGACAATACCCAATAAGAACATTCATGCCCCGATTGATCGAGGCATGAAGTACTCCATCTATCGATACAGATGAAGAATGAACTCTTTGTACGATGGCTCTCATTATCCTTTGCTATAATCGTAGAAACCTTTTCCAGATTTCCGACCTAAATGACCTGCGGCCACCATATTCCGCAATAGTGGACATGGTCTATACTTGCTATCACCCAATCCATCATGTAATACTTCCATGATGGAAAGACAAACATCTAGTCCGATAAAATCAGCTAATGTCAATGGACCCATCGGATGAGCCATACCCAATTTCATGACAGTATCAATATCTTCTATGCTTGCAATGCCTTCCATCAGACAATAAATTGCCTCATTGATCATAGGCATCAAAATCCGATTAGAAATAAAACCGGGATAATCTTGAACTGTTACTGGTACTTTACTCAACTGTTTTGCAAGTTCAAAAATAGTCTGATAGGTTTCCTCAGAAGTTGCAAAACCACGTACGATTTCACATAATTTCATCACTGGTACAGGATTGAAAAAATGCATACCAATGAATTTATCAGGACGATTGGTGGCTGCACCCAATTCAGTAATAGAAATAGAGGAAGTATTGGAAGCAAATATGCAATTAGGTTTTGCGGATTCTTGTGCCTTTTGGAATAAAGAAATCTTAACACTTTTTTGTTCAGATGCTGCTTCTATGATTAGATCGGCATGTGATGCTGATTCCAAGAGATCAGTTGATGGACTAATTCTTCCAAGAATCTCTAGTTTCTGATCTTCTGTGATGATTTCTTTTTTTACCTGGCGATCAAGATTACCCGTAATGGTGGCAATACCTTTTGTCAGTGATGATTCACTGATATCAACCAATGACACTGCATGTCCATGTTGTGAGCAGACATGAGCAATACCATTGCCCATTGTACCTGCTCCGATGACGACGATATTCATAATAATTCCTTAAAGATACATTGACTATTCATATTCATAAAAACCGGCACCTGATTTTTTTCCATATCTGCCGGCATTGACAATATCTTGTTGCATGAGCGATGGTATAAATCGAGGTTCATTGAAATATTGTGCAGCAACAGATTTTGTTACTTCCAAGTTCACATCATTACCAATGAGATCCATCAATTCAAATGGACCCATTTTGAATCCGAGTGATTTCATGAGTGTATCAATTTGCTTTGGATGTGATGCATGTTCTGTTGCAATGCGCATGGCTTCATTATAGTAATTTCTCGCAACGCGATTCACGATGAAGCCGGGTACATCTTTTGCAATAACAGGTACT
>JALRFC010000362.1 GCA_023253875.1 Candidatus Kapaibacterium sp. | reverse complement strand
AATAGCGATGCCAAGGGTAAAGCACCACGCGAGATGTTCATTGCAATATGGCCATAATCCATGCTGCCTGTGGCACCATAAATCAATGCCATTCCATAGACTAAGAATCCGGTTGAAAATGCACCAAGGAGGAAATACTTTAGAGAAGATTCAACTGAGGCAATCGAAGAGCGCATATATCCTGAAAGGACATAAAACACAACGGACATAATCTCGATTCCGATGAAAAGAGTCAACAGATTATTGGAATGTCCAATCAACATCATCCCGCCAATGGCAAAGAGTATAAGCGAATAGAATTCATCATGCTCAATACCCTCTCTTTGTAGATATGATCTTGCAGCAAAAATGGTGAGTAGTCCACCAACTGAG
Organism: Candidatus Kapaibacterium sp.; assembly: GCA_023253875.1. Classification (GTDB taxonomy): domain Bacteria; phylum Bacteroidota; class Ignavibacteria; order Kapaibacteriales; family UBA961; genus UBA961. Next base: position 1,160 of record JALRFC010000362.1, on the reverse strand, counting down.
AATAAGACATCAAAATATGATGCAAATCCTCCGCCAGTGACCATACCATTGAATCCAATGCCATGCTGACCAAATGTTCCAATGGCCAGAATACCCGAAACGATTAATGTGATCACGCTGAACAAGAATGTGATGCGAGCGCTATTCTTGATCAAAGCATCCACGACCATCGCAATGATTGCCATTGCAGACAAGAATGTGAATGGAGCGGTCAACAGTAAATCTTGAATCATTCCTCTATTCCTTGGTTATGTTCTCTTAATGATTGGATGCTCATGCTTTAACAGGACGCAGCATCACCAAACCAACACGATATGTCTCGCCTTGAGATCCATCAGTGGTTTTACGCTTGATCATTGCTTCTGAAGTTTCAGGATACAATGCTTGAACAGTATATAGTACATCTTCGGTTACTGTCATCGCAAATTCAACAGTATCACCGACTTTCACTGTTTTCCATTGATCGGTGGTGTCATGTCCATTCTTCTTCCAATCATATGGTCTTTCAAAAATCTTCTTTAATACATTCGCCATTATAGACATCCTCAAAGATACTGATCAATGCTCGGCTTTTTTCACGGCAGATGCATCAACCTCAATCGCTTTGATTTTTGGATATGCAGATGTGCCGAACACGGTTTTTTCAATGGATCCAACAAGTGATTGTGCATATAATTCAGAGCGAGAAAGGAATGTTTTTGGATACACTCCTATCCACACAATAAAGATCACTAGCGGGACCAATTGCCAATATTCACTTCTTGTCAAATCTGTCAATGTATGATTCTTCGGATTATCATTGGTTCCAAACATTACGCGCTGGAACATCCACAATAAGTATACAGCCGCAAAAATCACTCCGGATGCACTCAATATGCTGAACCATGGATTATTCAAGAATTTGGATTGGAATGATCCGAAGAGCGTAAGATATTCACCAATGAATCCATTCAAACCGGGAAGACCCACGGAAGCCATCATTGCTATGGTGAACATTACCGCAAACTTTGGCATTACTTTGGTTATTCCACCGAAATCCGCGATTTCACGAGTGTGACGACGCTCATATAAGACACCAACGCAAAGGAAAAGCATGCCGGTTGATAAACCATGATTCACCATTTGAATGATTGCGCCTTGAAGTCCTTCCGGAGTTACAG
>JALRFC010000361.1 GCA_023253875.1 Candidatus Kapaibacterium sp. | reverse complement strand
CCAACAAGGTCGTCCTGTTTTACTCCTCGATGTTGGGGCAACGATAGAATGCAAACCCCGTTTTCTTTATGAATATGCTGTCATGGGTGATGTCTATTCCAGGATCGTACAAGGAATCGACAAACCTAGGATTGGTCTTCTCAATATTGGCGAAGAAGCTACGAAGGGGACAGAACCAATTCTACAAACACATGCATTACTTACAGAAAGTACAGTGAACTTTATTGGAAATGTCGAAGGACGCGATGTACTTGCCGGCACAGCTGATGTAGTAATATGCGATGGATTCATTGGGAATATCGTATTGAAATTTGCCGAGAGCATGCTTGGATTGCTCAAAGCAAAAATTAAAGGATATGCAAATAGTGGCATCCTACAAAAATTGATGGTGATGTTCATGCTTATTCCTTTGAAAAAGATTTTGAAAGACTTTGATTATCAAGAATATGGTGGCGTACCCCTTCTCGGAGTAAATGGTGTAGTTATAATTGGACATGGTAAATCAAGTCCACTTGCCATACAAAATATGCTCATAAGAGCAGTTGAAGTCATTCGCGGTGATGTGAATGCATCCATCAAACAAGCTTTGATGGAAAAACAGGATTAATTCCCCAATACTGAAGATTTCTATGTCAGTTTACATATCATCTATTGCTCACTTTGTGCCACCTGATGTCTTTTCGAATGCATATTTCGAAGACAAAATTGATACATCCGATGAGTGGATCAAAACGAGAACAGGTATTTCAGAGAGAAGATTTCAGACTGAAGGTCAACTTTCTGACATGCTTTTGCCGGCTGTTGAGCAATGTTTAAGAGAGCGAGGAATAGGACCTGAGGAGATAGACTGTGTCATCGTTGCGACAATCACACCTGATAATCAATTTCCATCTTGTGCGGCAACTTTACAAGCAAAAGCCGGGATGACAAATGCATGGGGATATGATGTATCCGCAGCATGTTCAGGGTTTTTATATGCGCTCATGACAGGTGCAGGACTGATCAAAGGTGGAACGTGTAAGAAAGTACTCGTTTGTGGTGGTGATAAAATGAGTTCTATTTTGAATTTCAAAGATCGCACCACATGTATTCTCTTTGGTGATGGTGGTGGCGTTGCCTTGCTTGAAGCGAGTGATGATGATACCATTGGTATTCAAGACAGTATTCTGCGCATGGATGGAAAGGGAGGTCAATTCCTATACATGAGTAATCATGGTGATGGAGCAAAAGCACCATTCGAGGAATATCCAGATGAAATCAAAGAACGCTATGTGATTCAGGATGGTCAATCTGTCTTCAAGTCAGCGGTAGTCGGCATGGCAGATGTATCAGCAGAAATCATGGAAAAAAACAATCTTACTCCTGAAGATATTTCTTGGCTTATACCTCATCAAGCAAATCTCAGAATTATAGATGCTACAGCAAGAAGAATGGGATTAGACCCCTCGAAAGTGATCATAAATATAGATAAGTATGGTAATACCACTGCAGGTACTATTCCAATCTGTTTATCCGAATTGCATCATGAAGGCAAGATG
>JALRFC010000360.1 GCA_023253875.1 Candidatus Kapaibacterium sp. | reverse complement strand
CCAAAACCTGATGATACAAATGTATATGAATGGAATGAAGAAACACAAAATTGGGATAAAATTAATTAAGGAGCAACAATGTCAATAATAACACTAAACACAAGATCACTACCAGATAGTGCAGTAACCACTGCAAAGATTGCAGATGGTGCAGTGACAACAGAAAAACTCGCAGATGGTGCAGTAACTGCAGTGAAGCTCAATCAGATGGGAGCGACGGCAGGACAAATTCTGAAATGGTCCGGTACAGCATGGGTACCATCATTGGATTCGGGAAAAGTCTATACAGCAGGAGCTGGAATCAGAATATCGAATGATAGTATCATCAATACCGGAGATCAAGATTCAACGGATGATGTACTTGAGACGACACAATTTGGTGGCGATGTATCCGGTGTCTATTCGAATCTCACGATAAATAATGGTGCAGTGACCACAGCGAAGATTGCCGATGGAGCGGTGACAGCTGCCAAGTTAGATCAGATGGGTGCCACAGATGGACAGGTTCTCAAGTGGAATGGCACAACATGGGCACCGGGCAATGATGGTCTTTTATACTTTGAAACTATACGTAATAATACAGGCATCAATGCTAGCAAACCCGTGCATCAGTTAAAAGTATTGGGTTCCGAAACTGATATAGATATATCGCTCAGTTCGAAAGGTACTGGAGCAATTGTAGCTCAAATACCTGATGGCACCATTGCCGGTGGAAATAAGCGTGGTAATAATGCCGTTGATTTACAAATGGTTAGAAATAATGCTACGCAAGTTGCAGGCGGTGCATCTTCAACAATCTCCGGTGGTGAAAAAAATGCCACTTCAGTTGATTATGCAAGCATCGGTGGTGGATCCGAAAATACTGTTTCTAAAATAGGAGGGACCATTGCGGGTGGTACATTGAACACAATAGGAGGTACGCAGTATAGTGCAATCCTTGGTGGATATGGTAATACTGCAAATGGATTGAGAACTTCCATTGGAGGTGGTTCTGAGAATGAAACTGATAGTGAGTATTCCGTTGTATCCGGTGGCTATAGAAATAAGGCCAGAGCCGATAGATCTGCAATCTTTGGTGGTGCGGAGTTAACATTAAGTGGAACGGCTACGGGTTCATTTGGGTTCAATGCAAATAGAATAACCAGTGGATTTACCGATAGAGCAATCTCAATAACTGAAGCGAATACCGGTATTTTCAATAATGTGGATTTGTGGTTAACCAATAATGATAATACCACAAGAACTTTGCGTTTTTATGAAGCATATAATACAGCAGGAACATTTCCGAATGGAACAAATTATGTTGGGTTTAAAGCTCCTACTTCTATAAGTGCAGATGTTACTTGGACATTACCTTCAGCTGATGGAACTGCAAATCAAGTATTGAAAACTAATGGGTCAGGAATATTGACTTGGGCCAATGATAATGGTGCTAATTATAAGGCCGGAGCAGGAATCTCAATTTCGAATGATACCATCATCAATATAGGTGATAGAGATAGCACTGATGATATGCCTAAATCAACGATATTTTACGGTGATG
>JALRFC010000035.1 GCA_023253875.1 Candidatus Kapaibacterium sp. | reverse complement strand
CGATGAGTCTGTCAATAATTGCTGGTGCTTTTGCAAGGTTCACATAATCAATGCCATCATGAAAGAGAATCACGGGATATTGAATCGTAGGTGAATAATCAGGCGGAAGATAGACTTTTATTGCTCTGGAATTATTCAGTGCTTTGGATGTGAATGTCGTGTCGAATATCGTGCCTTTGGGAATATCCCCATTACCGATCAATTCCGGTTGATCAGGATATGCCGGCATACGCAATTCGGAATTGGGTCCGAATCCTCCGACACATGTCAGTGGATTTCTTGGATCCAATATCCAATTTGTTCCATTGATCAATTTATAATCCAATCGAGCATCGGCAGGAAAAGACTTCTTGACCATATGAAGATCTGTTCCTAAAAAACGCTTCATGGTATCACCTTTTTGGGACCACTGAGTATGATCACCGGTCACAATGATGCGATCGGCCTTACCTCGAAAAAGGAAATAACAATTGGTGTCAATGGAAATCGGAAATGTCTTATTCGCGAGCATGAAAGAATCAATGGCTTTCATTTTCAAGACTGAATCTGTATTGGAATTCAATAATGAAAAGAATGATTCTACTTCATTTGCATTGAGACTTACAAGACTCAATATGAATGCAATGAATATACGCATCATGGAACTCATTGAATAATGAATGGAAATTTCCCGATCATGTTTCCTGTTTCATCCGAATGAATAAACATATACATTCCCGAAGGATATGGTCCGATGGAAATAGTTTGTTCATTGACTGTTTTTATATCAATCATCATACCTTTCATATCATACACTTTTCCTATTCCATATGCATTCTTTAAGGTAATCTTTCCTTGTTCTCCGGAATGTATCGGATGTGGTATGATAGAATTCTCACGACTTTCACTTTCATCAATTGAAGTGAGTGTCCATGCTTGCACTTCCGGCTTGGGGAGTGGTTTGGATGTCAATACATGAAACTGACCCGGTTGTAATGTTAGTGAATTTCCACTTATAGGAATGTCAATGGATGTTCCGGTGAAATAATCATGATAGATTCCTGATTTGGGCATCTTGACTGAAAATGTTCTCGGCTTCATGTCGAAATTTGCGATGATAAATGCATCCATATCAGGATGTTCAAAGAGAATTGTTCTGATTGTATCAGTTCTGGAAGCTTTAAAAGTGAGTTTTGTATCCAGAGAATTAAAAGTAGGATATGCTCTAAGCGCAATCAATGCGGAATACGTATCATAAAGTCTTTGTCTTCTGATATCTGATGTATATGACCATCTTTGTGGTTTTACACTGAGTCGAATGGATGCATTATCCACGCATGCTTCTGTCAATTGCAGTCCGGCATCATATCCAAGTTCACCGAATTGCCAAATCATGCGAGGTCCCGGAACAGGAAAGAACATAGCCGCCATGGCACCTGCTCTTTGCAATGCAATGGAGGTATCTCGCGATGTATATGTACCGGCAGCTTTGCCATAGCAAAAACTCTTTTTGAGAAGTCTTTCTTCATCATGACTTTCCATATAAGCAACGTTCGCAGGAACATTGAGTGATCTATTTTTGAAATAGACTTGTGATGTTCCATTGTCTGATTGACCCGATATCCAGCCCATCACGGCTTCACCGGAAGTGGGATTCATATTATGCCAAATCATGAATCCATGATCTGTCAATTCTCGTTCTTCTCTGGCATCAGCGAAATGCTCTAGAATCAAATATGCACTTGAATCATAGGTTCTGATTTTGTTGTACATGCGCTTGAGAAGACGTACGCGTGTTGAATCATAAGAGCTCCAACGGGATGTATTATTTCCATAATCAACTTGTGTGAAGCCCTTTGATAAATCGAATCTATATCCATCAAATGTGAATTCTTCAAGCCAATATTGATTGAATCTGTCGATATATCGTTGATATGCGATGCTTTCATGATTCATGTCATTGTATACATTGAATGGATGTTTTGCAATGACATTTGCATATGGGTTGATTGCGGATGGCGGACCATACTTTCCATCAGCCCACATTCTGATGAGCGGATTGGCACCTGTCAAATGATTATGCACGACATCCAAAATCATTGCCATGCCCATTCCATGTGCTTTGTCGATGAGTTCTTTCAAATCGAGTTCGGAACCATAGTATTTATCAACAGCAAATGGAAAAGCGGGATCATATCCCCAAGAGCTATTTCCTTCGAATTCCGTGATCGGCATGAGCTGAATTGCATTGATGCCAAGCTTTTTGAGATAATTCAATGAATCAATCACGGCTCTGAAAGTTCTACGATCCGTGAAATCTCGCACAAGCAATTCATAGATCACAAGATCTTTGGCAGGTATTCTTTTGTATGCATGTTTCCATTGATATGGAAATTCTTCTTTTTGGATTGCGGGACGCATCGTAAAGACAGAAAGAAATTCATCTGTTTTGTCTTTGGGATATTTCTTCAAATTTGGATAGCGATTTTGCGCAATGATTTCATCATCATTGAATTCGGAGAGTATCTTTTTTCCAAAAGGATCAGCCACGACAATCGAGCCATCAATCACATACTGATATCCATATTCAATTCCTTTTTGTAAATCTGAAACAGTAAGCCAATAATAGGCACTGTCTTTGTCTATCGTCATGCGCTTCATTTGATAAGCGGGAAGAACGGTATAATCATTGAAATCCCCAATGATATGGACTGTTTTTTTATAAGGTGCAAAAAGACAAAATGTCACTGAAGAATCATCAATGAAATTCAAGCCTTCTTTGATGGAAGCAGGTAATGGAGCTTCAACTGTTTTCGAAAAGATGAATATGTTGAGAGTTGAGGTCTTGACTACATTTGCGGTATCAGTTGTCTTAAGGATGAGATTTTTTCTGCCGACTTCATTGCTGGTATATGTAAAGCGAATAATTGTATCTGTTCCAACATCAGTAAGCAATGAATCATCTTCGAATAGCGCAAATGATTGTAGGGCAGTTCCTGTAATGTTCACACCGGCTTCAATCGAGAGTTCTTCACCTTGCTCTATATTGACTGTTTGTTGCGTGGGTTTCTTGAAATAGGGGATGACTCCTGGTCTTAGTACCGGAAGATAGATGTCTTTAGCGCCGACATCTTTTCCTTCCTGCGTCGAATTGGCACTTCTGAAGACAAAAGTCAGCTGGAGAATTTCTTCGCTTTGTGGAACATTATAATAAGAGCGAATATTTGGTATGGTCAAACGCCAGCGATCCGTGGTGATGCGAGTGAGTTTTGTTTCGGGAGTATTCTGTCCCCAATTGGTTTTCACATAACGCCAATCTGTAGGGCCTGTTGATCTGCTGGTGATTACACCAGTATGTGCATAGACATCACCAGTGAAACCACGTAGACCGGCAGTGCCTCTTTCCGCATTAAAGATGATTTCCACGCTGCCATTTGGATCCGGAAGTGCAGGTGTGGATGTGATGACTTGGGCAGATATATTATAGAAACCAAAGAGAACAAAAAGTAGAGAAAGATATATCTTCAGCATAATCTATTTCCATTGAAATGAATGACATAGCATTGGGCAAAATTACGCAAGACATTGGAGTTTGCATCATGTTGTGGAAATAAAAAAAGCCCTCTTGAAGAATCCAAGAGGGCTTGCAGTTTACAACAATTCGGAATTAATTATTCACGATGATTGTGCCTGTTGTTCTATAGCTTCCTGATTCGATTGTATAGATATAAGAACCAGAAGAAACAGGTGCATTATTTGCATCTGTTTTGTCCCAATACAATAGATAATTTGCAGGAACTTGCATTTCATTCACGAGTGTGCGAACGAGATTACCACGGATATCGAATACTCTCACTGCGATTGGCTGTGCATTATTCAATACGCGATAGCGAATCATTGACACTTCTGTGTTTGAAGTTGGGTTAGGGAAGACTGGGCTGAGATCATATGCTGTACCTTGACCATCACGAACAGTAGTTGTATTACCGGTAATGATGAGTTTATAATCAGATAATCCTTCTGCTTTACCTTCTGCCTTACCATCTTTACCATCGTTGAATACCATGCCATAATGGGTAACGACATCTGTATTGTAGAATGTTTTAGGAACAAATTTATAGGAGAACACATTTGGAGCTTGTTGTGTCATCATACCAATTGCTTCATTTCTCCAACCATCTGCATCGAAAGTTGTCTTAGTTCCATCGGCACTGCGACCGGCATTTGCCCAGAAACCAATACCTGCACCAGAATGAAGGAGACATTTTGCAGCACCATTCATGGAGGCAGGGCCATCAGGTGTTACTTCGCTGGCTAATGGATGCATTTTGTCTGTAAACACAACCATTGTTACATCTTTATCGGATGCATATTTGCCGTCTGCTGAAAAGAATTTGATGGCATCATATTTGGAATCGCCACCTTCTTTTGCATAATTGATTTCAATCGGCATTTGAGCGAAAGCAGGTGCTGAAATCATCGCACTTGCTGCCAGAAGGGTCAAGAATTTCTTCATGAGAATACCTTGAAAATATTGTAAATAAGTAAAATGAGGAGCTTATTCAAATATGCAAAGCCATGATTGACATGGCTTTGCATACATTATGCGAATTTAATAAAGATTCATGAAATATGAATTTCTGAATCCAAAATCATTACGGATTTAGTTCTATACCAGGATTTCCGGAGACCTCGCTGCTTGGAATTTTGGCGAGTAGTTTATTATCATTCCATGCCAAGCCTCTGATATTGCTAGACTTAGAGCGTTTGAGATAATGAAACCTATCGCCTTCAAAACACATTTCGAGTCTGCGTTCTTTGCCAATCAAATCTAAAAGAGCTGCTTTTCCTGTTGTTGCATTGTCTTCAGGAACATTTGCTCTCTTGCGAATGAGATTGACATCTGCCAGTACTTCAGATTCAGGTTTACCAATCTCGAGTCCAGCTTCTGCATGGATGAAGAGTATTTCAGCATAGCGAATCACATTCACATTGGCGATCAATGTATCATACTTTGTGCAATATCTGAATGATCCTGATTGCTTGATATATTGCTGTTTACGTAGATCTGTGCTTGGACTTGCATCCAAAGCAGCAGCAAAATCAGGTGAAACTGTAAATGGTGGTTCACCAAATGCAGTCTTTTGATACATCCCACGAATTGCGCCGAATGAATTTGTTTGTGTAGTTAGAGCCATTTGGAAGATGGATTCTGAATTTCCACCTTTATAAAAGACATCGCGTGGAGTTGCAGCCAAACTGAATTTTCCACCTTTCACAAGTTGATCAGCATATGCATAGGCATTCGTGAAATCATTCTTTTGGAAATACACTCTTGCCAAATATGCAAGTGCAGCTGATTTGTTTGCATATCCATCGCGCTTTGTATCAGGTAGTAGTGATTCTGCGGACTTTAGATCAGCAATGACTTGCGCATAGCAGTCTTCAACTGTTGAGCGTCCAATTGCAAGTCCGGCAGTACCACGAGTGGGAGCAGTTCTTAGAATTACACCCGGATGAGAATTATCAGCTTTATATCCATATTGATGACCCCATATGCGGAGCATCTCAAATGTCATTATGCCTCGAAGGAATTTACATTCACCTTCAATTTGACTTTTCTGTAATTCAGTCAAATCTTTGATATCCGGCAAAGATGCAATCACATTATTGATGGCATTGATGCCACGATAGGAATTATCCCAAAAACCACTGAATGATGGCGTAAAGAGAGACATATTTTGTGTCCATATCTCCAAATAGCCATAATCACTTCCCGCATAAACTATATCACCAGCCAATGCTTCTGTGGGTGAAGCGGGAATTCCGGAACCAAGAGTTCCTTGCAAAGAGGAATAGATACCGGACATTGCAACATTCACTGAGCGAGCATCGGATAAAGCTGCCTCAGTGGAAAGTTGACCTTCATTGCGTACATCCAATACATCTGAACAAGCACTCATGAGAAGTAAGCTTGCACATGCAAGGGTGAGCAATCCTTTGTTTAACAATATATTCATGATTTTTCCTTGTTCACTTGATTAGAAATCAACATTGATACCAACGGTATACGTTTGTGCTTGTGGTGGCGTAAGATAGGTAACACCTTGATTACCATTTCTTTGCTGATCACCATTATGATCTCTCACGACTTCAGGATCCCAGCCTGGGAAACTCGTGAATGTGAGAAGATTGATGCCTGTGAGATAGACACGGAATGTTGAAAAGCCCATTCCTTCGGACATCGACTTTGGCAATGTATAACCAATGGTCAATTGTCTCAGACGGAGAAAATCACCATTATAAATAAAGCGATCGGTATTGATATCGCGATTGCCTTTGAGTGTCAAACGAGGAACATCAGTTTCTTGTCCGGGTTCTGTCCATCTATCAAGTGTTTTTGTCATTTGATTCCATGAGAAACCCATATTGCCGACAAGTCTTTTTCCTGCATCATCATAGATTGTATTGCCAATCTGATACACGAATTGAGTTGTGAAATCAAAATTGTCATAACGGAATGTATTGGTAATCCCACCAAAGAAATCTGGATAATTCTTACCTGTCGGTACGCGCCATGTTGCATTCCATGGAAGTGGTACACCGAGTGAGTCGCGTGCTTCTTCGAGTGTCAATGGTCTGCCATTCAATCCATTATTTTGGATTGCTTTGCCATCAGCTCCTGTTCCGGATGTTGGACGATAGTAGACCGGTAAACCGGTTTCAGGATCAACACCTGCTGAACGCACGATGAAGAAGGAAGCGAATGGATATCCAACGATTGCTCTTGTTTCACCAAAGCCCAAATCCACGCCATCAGGATTTGTGATTGTCCCGAGTGAAATAATCTTGTTCACATTATACGTGATATTGAAATCTGTTGTCCATTCAAATTCAGGTGTGCTGACATTCACGGAACGAATATTGAATTCGATACCGGTATTGCTCATTTCACCAACATTATTGATGACGGAACTGAACCCTGATGAAGATGGGACACGCTCATTCAAGAGCATTCCATAACTCATACGATCATAAAATCCGACAGAACCGGAAATGCGATCATTGAATAATCCAAAATCCAATCCCAAATCGAGCTGTCTGGAGGTTTCCCATGTCAAATCACTATTGGGCAATTGACCCGGCATTGTTCCGGGATTGCCATTATAATTGCTTCCTGTGCTATACACACCTTGCCAAGTGAAATCGCCAATGGCGGCATTACCGGAAATACCATAACTCGCGCGTAGTTTTGCGAAAGTAATGACATCATTACCTTTCAAGAACTCTTCATTTGTCATAATCCATGCAAATGAACCTGCAGGGAAGAAGCCATAGCGATTATTTTCACCGAATCTGGAAGAACCATCAGTGCGGATGCTCAAGCTGAATAAATAGCGATCCATCAATGTATAATTGGTTCTGGCGAGATACGAAATCAAACCGAATTCAGTCCCGAATGCATAGCCATTTCTGACCGATGCCGATTGAGGCGTTGTGAAATAATTATTCGGGAATGTATTTCCTGTTGTGCCAAGATCGCGTTGCTCAGATCTTTGTGATTCCATACCACCAACCACAGTCAATTGATGATCTTCGAGATCAAGTGCTTTCCAAGAGAGAATAGCATTGGTTGTCCAATTCACCACTTGCACTCTACGCTCTTCAGCTGTTGGGTCTGCTGTGATTACAATCGGTGCGAAACGATCTTCACGAAGACTCATGAAATCTACACCGCCTGAGAAGCGAATATTGAGATTATCTGCAAGATTAACTTGTGCATAACCATTCCCGAATAATCTCCATGTGGTTGCGAGAAATCTTCTGTTTTCAAGATCTGCAACAGGATTCAAGCCGGTTTGGGGTCTCCAATATGCACCTGTTGAATCATAGACAGGGAAAATGGGAAGTGAAGCGGAAAATGCATTACCGAAACCTCCAGCCCATGCGGAATTCACGCGATTGTTTTCTTCGCGATTGGCATTGAATGAAACACCGATATCAAGCCAATCATTCGCTTTTTGATCAAGCGTGATGCGTGTATTGATACGCTGATAATCATTGCCAACGATAAATCCTTTTTCATTGAAATACGTAGTATTGAAATAATACTTCGTTGTTTCACTACCACCGGAAATCGTCAAATATGCCTCTTGCGTATTACCTGTGCGAAGAGTTTGATCGAGCCAATTTGTATTTGCGGCTGTCTCACGAGTAAAACCTTGTGGCATGCGCGTATTATTGATGATATTTTGCCATGTGGTGGATGTATCAATCATGCTTTGGACAGTATTCCATGATTTCCCTTTATTCACGGTAAGCTTCTGAAGTGAATCAACCACATCATTTCTTCTGGCTTCATAGAATAAATTAATCCATGTATCACGGTCAACGATATCCAAACGATTTGCTTCTGTTTTGATACCTTGTGAAACTCCCATGCTAATGCGTGCAGCACCAAGTTTACCGCGTTTTGTTGTGATCAATACAACGCCATTCGCTCCGCGTGAACCATAGATTGCAGTTGCCGCAGCATCTTTCAAAATGTCGATGCTTTCGATATCATTCGGATTCAAAAATGACAATGCATTTGAGTTTGTTGCAATGCTTCCTGAACCGAAATCTCCGGTCGTGATGGGAACGCCATCAACAACATAGAGTGGCTGTGTATTCGCTGAAATCGAACCAACACCACGAACGCGTACCGTTGCGGCTGTACCGGCCATACCATTGGATTGCAAGATTTGCACGCCCGGTGAGCGACCCTGTAATAAAGATTCAAAGCTCGGTGCAGGACGATTCACAATCTCTTCCGATTTCACGGTTGCATATGATCCAGTCACATCGCGTTTTTGCGTTGTTCCATAACCAACAACAACAGTTTCATTGAGTTTCAATAAATCGGCTTCGAGATTGAATACCGCTGATACTGTTTCGCCATCTTTCACTGAAACTGTGCGAGATTGTTTTTTATAGCCGACAAAATTGACGGACACTTTATAGGTTCCACCTTTGCCAACTTTGATGGAGAATGATCCATCTTTTGCGGTAAGACCACCCATCGTGGTGCCATCAACTCTTACAGTTGCACCTTTGAGTGGATCATTGGATTTACTATCCGTAATCTTACCCGTAATCATGGTTTGTGCCATGGCAATAATGCCGGAGCAGGAAATCATGAATGAGAGAAGAAGAGCGTATGGTATGCGCATAATGCTCCGTTTAGAATATTGAAACAATAGTTTAACGTACTTACTTTTTTGAGCCGATGAATCCATAATGCATGATATATGCATAACAGAGAATAGGTATCACGAATGAAATATGTAATCCAAAAGAATCTGCTGCGATACCTTGAATGGCGGGTACTACAGCTCCACCGACAATCGCCATATTGAGTAAACTTCCACCCTTATTGGTGAGTGGTCCAAGATCTTTGATTGCCAATGTGAAAATTGTGGCAAACATGATGGAATTCATCAGTCCAACAAGTAACATGGACCACATCGCAATGCTTCCTGAAGAAATCACGCCGATTGTCACAAGCACTGCTGCCATTACGGCTTGCACGCCTAATTGTGTTCCGGGTTGAATTTTTCTCAGCAAAGCAGAACCTATGAATCTGCCAATCATTGCACCGCCCCAATAATAAGCGATATATCCTGCAGCTTGGGATTCTTGCATATTTGCAATAGTTGGCAAACCCATGAAATTCACGAGAAAACTCCCAATCGCTACTTCACCACCGACATAAGCAAAAATGCCGAATACTCCCAATCTCAAACGATTCACTTTCCATACATCAGCATATGTTGATGTACGCTCTGCATCACCTTCCACTGATGCAATGGAGGGAAGATGAAGGAAAAAGACAATTAAGCCGAGGGCAATCAATGCAATAGCCAAACCGATATATGGCATTTGAACAGATGCAGCTTGCGAAAGTTTATATGCTGTTTGCTCCACGACATCCATCTTCATGATTTCAGCCATGGACAATGTGCCGGCGAGAATAAATAAACTTCCGAAATATGGAGCAATGGTTGTGCCGACTGAATTAAATGCTTGCACCAATACCAATCTGCTGGATGATGTTTCGGATGGTCCGAGCACACTTACATAGGGATTGATTGCAACTTGTAATAATGCAAATCCTGCGGCCATTGTAAAGAGCGCTACAAGAAAGAATGCAAATGATGGGAGTGATGCAGCAGGATAAAACATCAATGCACCAATACCTGCCGTGAAGAGTCCGATCGATGTACCTTTTTTATATCCAAATTTTGAAATGATGCTGCCGGACGGAATTGCGGCGAAAAAATATCCAAAGAAAAAAGCAAGTTGAATGAGCGATGCTTCCGCATAACTCAAGTCAAAGACGATCTTCAAATGGGGAAGGAGAATATCATTCAAACAAGTAATGAACCCAATCATGAACATAAGTGATGCCATGATGGACAATGGTCCGGCATAGCCGGTTTGCTGTGATGAAGAATTGTTTGAAGAAGCGGTATGTTGTATCGCCATAGAATATGTCCTTTAGATACCTGTGCGCAATCTGCCAAGCATGGCTGCACCCACAAGACCTGCATTATGACTGAAATGTGCCTTTCTGATTTCCGCGAGTTGGGCAATCGTCGGCAATGCTCTTGATTTTAAAGTGGAAAGTGTTGATTCAAAGAAAACAGGACATGATTGTGAAATACCACCACCAATCACCACCACGCGCATGTCCAAAACAGCAAGTATGGTGGCAAGTCCAAGTCCCAATAATTTCCCTGCTTGTTTCATACATTCTATCGCGGCATCATCACCCTCATCCGCGCAATGAGAAATATCTTCTACATCGAGATTGTCATAGCTATGAAGCGTGGATTCAGGATATTTCTGTGCGATTTCCTTTGCCATGCGAATCAATCCATATCTGCCGATATGATGTTCCAATGTTCCTGTTCGATATGGTAATTCATCACCGGCTTCATCATCAGCTCGAATGATGATATGTCCAATCTCTCCTG
>JALRFC010000359.1 GCA_023253875.1 Candidatus Kapaibacterium sp. | reverse complement strand
AGATGCTCTTGACAGAACAGTTGTACTTGGTGTGAATGATTCAACATTGACAGGTACTGAAACCGTACTTTCGAATGCTTCCTGCACAACAAATTGCCTAGCTCCAATGGTGAAAGTACTCAATGATGCTTTTGGCATTGAAAAAGGGTATATGACAACTGTCCATGCCTATACAAATGATCAACGCATTTTGGATCTTCCACATAAGGATCTTCGCAGAGCGCGCTCTGCTGCTGTGAGTATCATTCCTACAACGACAGGTGCAGCTAAAGCGGTTGGTGAGGTTCTTCCGGAACTCAAAGGCAAATTGGATGGATTCTCATTCCGCGTACCGACACCCGATGGATCGGTAACAGATTTCACTGCAGTTTTGCAGAGAGATGTAACGAAAGAAGAAATCAATGCTGCGATGAAATCCGCGGCTGATTCCTATTTGAAAGGCATCTTGGAATATTCCGAAGATCCACTTGTATCGGTTGATATCATCGGTAATCCGCATTCCTGCATATTCGATTCCGATTCCACAATGGCCATGGGTAATCTCGTGAAAGTTGTTGGTTGGTATGACAATGAATGGGGCTATTCGAATAGAGTGGTCGATCTACTCGTGAAAATCTCATGCTAAAATATTAATGGCCTCCCTCGGGAGGCCACTTTATTATGTATTCTGTTCAATTAGTTTCACGACTTCCATTGCGGCTTGGGTGACATTTGTCCCTGGACCAAAGATCGCCTTCACTCCTGCCGAATATAACTCTTCATAGTCTTTTGGAGGAATCACACCACCTGCTATCACAATGATATCGCCAGCGCCTTGTTGTTTGAGTGATTCAATCAAAAGGGGAATAAGTGTTTTATGTCCCGCCGCCTGACTCGACACGCCAATCACATGTACATCACTTTCAATGGCTTGTCTTGCAGCTTCCTCAGGAGTTTGAAAGAGGGGACCAAGATCTACATCAAAACCTGCATCAGCAAAGCCCGTTGCAATTACATGTGCTCCTCTGTCATGTCCATCCTGCCCAAGTTTTGCCACCATGATGCGTGGCCTTCTTCCATGCTTTTGCTCAAAAGCGATTATCTCATCTTGCACCATGGCAAATCCTGTATTTTCTTTATTGTAGGAAGCATAGACACCACTAATGATGGAAACGGTAGGTTCATATCTGCCAAATACCTTTGCCATCGCTTCAGAAATCTCACCCAATGTTGCGCGATGTCTTGCTGCAATGATTGCAGCTTCTAATAAATTTCCATTGCCTGATTGAGCAATCTCTTGGATTGATGCCAGTGATTCCGCTACAAGTTCAGATTTTCTCTCTCTTTTGATCTTCTCAAGAGATTGAACTTGTGAATGTAAAACGGCTGTATTGTCAATGTCCAAGACATCCACATCCATTTCTTCTTCGGGTGCATATTTGTTCACACCGACGATGATCTCCTTTCTCTGATCAATCAGAGCTTGTCTTCTCGCTGCTGATTCTTCGATACGTCTCTTAGGAATTCCTTGCTGAATGGCTTTTGTCATGCCACCCAATTGATGAATCTCTGACAAGATTTTCTTGGCTTCTTG
>JALRFC010000358.1 GCA_023253875.1 Candidatus Kapaibacterium sp. | reverse complement strand
CATTTGCAGTGCTTTCAGAGAAACCAAAGATTGTAACATTCTCAGGATTTACTGGTTTTGCAACTCCTAATTATCACACAGCAATGTCAGCTTCGTTGAAGGCAGATGCGGTAGTGTTCCCATACAATCCTCAATTATTAGAAGCATATTCAACTGAAATGGAAGAAGTTGAAGCAATGATTTTCCCAATCGGTGGAAATCCATTGAAATTGCCAGAGAATTATAACTATGCAAATCCTTTGAATACAATTGAAGTTGCTTTATCACTCAATCGTAAAGTGATGATTGTTGCTCCACAAGGTATGCAATGGGCTTATGATGTTGTGCAAAATATATCAGATGGTCAAATGCAAGAAGTTCAAGATTTCTATAATGCAATTGGTCTTTCATATGACAGAACCAAAGTTCGCTTTAGCGGAAATACCTTGAATACATTCAGTGTGCGTGGTGTTAATGGCGATGTGATTGGTAATAAATTGAATAATGGCGCATTGATCAATTGTAATCAACAAGGTTCAATTGCTAATCAAAGCTATTCATTGTATACAGATGCTTTCACAATTTCAAATCCTGCAGTCGCAAAGCCTGTTTTGTACTATGATAATATCCAATCAGAACTTGCAACTGCTCGTATTGAATTGGATGGCAATCGCATGGTATACTCTTCATTTGGTATTGAATCAATTGGAACAGCTTCTGTTGGAAATGAATTCTTCAAGCGTTGTATTGATTGGCTCATGACAGGTACTGCTGCTTCAGCAGAAGATATTGCAGAAGGTTCAAATGAAGAACTTTCATTGGCAATCAATCCAAATCCAATGAGTGATATGGCTGTAGTAAATTATACAGTGAATGGTCAAACAGAGAAATTTGTGACAATCACTGTTGTTGATGCAATGGGACGTGAAGTTGCTTCATTGTTCTCTGGCATGACACAACCAGGTTCACATGCTCTTTCTTTCAATGCTGCACAATTACCTGCAGGCGCATATCGCATGATCACTCGCACAATGGGTGGTTCCGGTGTTCAATTGCCATTGATGATCAATCGCTAATACAGTTAGAGATTATTTGATGGGATGATCCTTATTGGGTCATCCCATTTTTTTTTGTAGTTTGAGGCCAATTATCACACTTATTCAAAAAATGGAGTTAATACATGAACACGTTTGTACGAATTCTTGTGCTCTCAACCGTCATGGCAGCTATGTCTTTGCCAAGTTTGATGGCGCAAGGTCCTGTAAAAAGAGTATTTGTTGAACAATTCACCGGTGCATGGTGCGGTTGGTGCGTGGATGGTTCAGTTGTTATTGACAATCTTATGGCCCAATATCCCAATCAGTTGATTGCAGTGAAAGTGCATCAAGGCGATGGGATGGAGATTCCGAAAGTGATGGCAGATACGCTTCGCTCTTTCGTTGCCGGATATCCAAGTGGTTCTATTGATCGTAAGTTGTTTACCGGTCAGCAAACTGTTGGTGTAAGCCGTT
Source organism: Candidatus Kapaibacterium sp. (assembly GCA_023253875.1). GTDB lineage: Bacteria > Bacteroidota > Ignavibacteria > Kapaibacteriales > UBA961 > UBA961. Next base: position 84 of record JALRFC010000358.1, on the reverse strand, counting down.
CGCTTTGGTCAAATTTCGTGCGTCAACAAATGGCTCTTGATGCGGAAGTTGGCGTAGAAATCACAAATGTCAAATATGATGAAG
>JALRFC010000357.1 GCA_023253875.1 Candidatus Kapaibacterium sp. | reverse complement strand
CAATAGCGGATGGTATGGTAAATTCTTAGAAGAACTCTATCCCGATTATCCGGAAATTCTTCCTTCAGATCCTTTTGCCATTGAACTTGGAACATTCTTGAGTTCTACTTTGATCGGAAAAAAGAATAATATGGGAATCGCTATTTCCAATTTGAATTATATTCCGGATCAACCTGATGAGATGGCCGATCCAACGACACATGTCGGTGTCGAAGAAGCATATGTGAGACAAATCATCAAGCAGACAAATATTTTCACGACTCGCATCATTGAATCTGCTTCTAAATATACGACCAATAAAGTAACGTATCCAGCAAATAATCCATTGGCGCAAGGACTTGCCGGCATAGCTCGAATCATTGCCGGTGGCTTGAACACGCAAATGTATATTGTGAATGTTGGTGGATATGATACACATGCAAATCAATTGACTGCTCATGCAGCTTTACACACACAGTTTTCCGATGCCGTATTGGCATTTCAAAGAGACTTGGAAGCATTTGGTTTGGATAAACGCGTTAGTATCATGACCATCAGTGAATTTGGAAGAAGGGCAATTTCCAATGGATCAGGTACGGATCACGGCTCAGCAGCCCCATTATTTGTTATTGGTTCCGGAGTTAATGGAGGAATTATTGGTTCAAATCCCAATCTTTCCGCATTGGAAGGTCCCGGGAATATTCCGATGACTCATGATTTCAGACAAGTATATGCATCATTACTGGGTCAATGGTATGGTGCCGGTGAGAATCTGTATGTACCATCAGCTCTTCCAAGATCATTTGCCCAATTACCAATATTCAAAAAGTTATCCACATCAGTGTCTGAGCAAGCTGAGCAATCCATCATGCTTGGACAAAATTCACCTAATCCCGCCTCTGAATTCACAGTTATTCCGATTCACGGTATGCATTCCGGAACTGAAGGTCTATTAACTCTCAATACCCCTGAAGGTCGCTTGATTACTCAATATCGGATCTTACCTGGCATGGAAAACGTGCAGATTGATACACGCCAACTGCCATCCGGTACATATTTCTATTCCCTTCGATATGGAAGAAGAGAATATTCAAACGCTATGATTGTTAGCCACTAAGATTCTCTATTCATCAAAAACAACCAAGCCGTCCTTTCAGACGGCTTTTTTGTTGAACTTATCATGCGTATTTTTGTGTTTCTCATCAATCACAACAATACTCATCATCATTCATAGAAACACTCATGAATCCTGCATTGCTTCATATCGACAAATTCGAGGATCGTCATATTGCGCCTCGTGCCTCTGACATTCAACATATGCTCGATACCATCGGCGTTCAGAGCCTAGATGCGCTTATTGATCAAACAGTTCCGGCATCAATCAGACTCGCCAGTGAGTTGAATTTACCAGAGCCTATGACTGAGCAACAAGTATTGTCGAAACTCAAGCATATTGCATCCCAAAATACCCGTAAACGTTCCTATATTGGAATGGGTTATTATGGTACCGTAACCCCAACCGTGATTTTGAGAAATATTTTGGAGAATATCCATGGGTCAAAGAAAAAATTGGAATTGCTGAAGTGCCTAATTCGGGAATGGAACAT
>JALRFC010000356.1 GCA_023253875.1 Candidatus Kapaibacterium sp. | reverse complement strand
ATGAATAATACCTTTTATAAATAAATGTTAACTGCAAGGTAAATCTTTTGAATGGTGGGTGATTTGTGTGATTATATGCAGCATCACATTGCTCTAACTACAATCTATTATTCAATAAGATATGGGTATCAATCAATCATTGTGATTCAGTGTTTCTACGGTTAGGTCTCCATGTACAATTCGAAGGTAATATCACACTGCTTGATTCAATGATGTGAATGATGTAATAAGCTCAATCAATTCCCCTGTGATTCTCGCTTGTCTTTCCTTTGCCATTTGCTTATTCAATTGATACATAATTTGTTGTGCTTCATCTTTGGTGCTTTCCATAGATGTGCTTCTTGCATGGTTTTCTGCAATCATGCTGTCGAGAATAGCCGATGATAATAATTGAATGATTAGTTGTTTTTTGATTGAGATAATGGCATTGTTTACTGAGTGGATATCCGGATCTAGAATTAAGTATTCGGATTGATCTTCGGAAATTCTAGAATACAAGTCAAAAAACTCATGGTTAATATTTGATAAATCAGACTCTATCATTGATCTTCTATCGATGAAACATTGATGAAGTGTGATTGTTTGATTATGCAATACATTGAATACTATGTTAATACTCTTTGCATCACTATCCAATATGTTTATGATATCTGCCGAGTATTGCTTGATCAATCTATCAATATGACTTGATTTTTCTTCTTGAGTACCTTTTACTTTCAATGCCGGCAATGGAATTGGTCTTGTTTTGAATCCTGATAATTGTTTTCCTAGTAGTATTCTTTCACCCGACTCACCTTTTGCCAATTCCTTTACACTGCTATTGAATTTACCACAGAACCCCATATCGCTTCCAATATAGATGTTCACAGTTTCGGTAGAAGACTTATGAGTTATCTGTCCTGAATCAAATGTTATGAATTCCTCATTCTCAAAGCCCCATATAGATGATAATCCTGAAATGCTATTGAGATGTTTCAATAAGGATAGTTTTATAACACCCGATTCATGTACTAACTCATAAGGTGAGGAAAGAATCTTCTTTACAGACTTAAACTGCTGAAGATTTCCTGCGGCAATTGCAGACATGATTTCAGCAATATCCTTCAATTTCTGTATCTCTTGAATTTCACTTTTTAGAATTTGCGTTTTCGGCATGGAGATATCCTAGATTGAGCTTTTCAAACAAGCAATAAATCCATCATAGAGAGTATCAATTGTCATAGTGGAAGGGTCTCCCTCTATATTGAAAAAACCAATAAAATTCTTTTGAACGACATAAGCACCACCTTTTAATTCCACAAATGAGTCTGATGGAACATATGTCTCAGTCTTCTTCATTCCGAACTTTGTCATTCCAAAATACTTACCCATAAGCTGTTCTTTGGCACTTTCACCTTCTTTGATAGCCAATGGTCTTTTCAAAAGTGTTTCAATATTCCTGATTTCATGTTGTTGATCTGTTGATTCATAGTACTCTTCGAGAAATCTACTCATATAAATTTTGCTAATTTCTCTAGCTGTATCAAATTCGCTACTTGTATGTAGTAGTGCTTGTTTAAAGAATGTTATTAGCCTTGAACCATGTCTT
>JALRFC010000355.1 GCA_023253875.1 Candidatus Kapaibacterium sp. | reverse complement strand
GATAATGGAACCGATCGCAAGTAAGCGTGGAAACATAGAATCCATGATGATATAATCTCTGGCTTCAGTCTTGAAGAGATTACCACCGAGCATTGAAGGTAATACTTTAACGATTCCGGGATAGATGAGTCCAAAACTTACAACTGTGATTGCTCCCATAGCGAAGAATGATGTCAATTTGAAATCATACTTTCTGAAATACACTACTAAAGCAAGTGAGAAAATTGCCAAAATGCTGAAGAGATGCACACCTGTTGATAGACCAATGATATATGCAATCAATAATAGATACTTTTCATGTCCAGGATTATCCGCTTCTTCATTCCATCGCATCATGAGCCATACAATGATGGCAACCAATAATGTAGATGATGCATATACTTCGGATTCTACAGCATTGAACCAGAATGTATCACTAAATGTTAAAGCGGTTGCGCCAACAAATGCAGATCCAAAAACGGCAATTGCATCACCAAATGATTCATACTTTTTGCCACGGAAATTTTCAATGACCTGAACAATCACCAAGTATAGCAATCCAACTGTAACTGCGCTTGCAAATGCGGAGAGCAGATTGACTCTCCAGCCCGGATCCCCAAAAGGCAATAGATGGAATAATTTTCCGACAATCAAAAAGAGTGGGGCTCCCGGTGGATGAGGCACCTGCTGTTCAGCAGCAGCGGCGGTGAATTCACCGCAATCCCAAAATGGTACGGATTCTTGAACTGTAAGTAAGTATGTGACAGTGGCCACAATAAATGACAAGAATCCAAAAGCCCTGCGCAATACAAGAATGTTCATGGTACAGGCCGGTAGTGAAACAAAAAGAGATCCAATGAATCATTGGATATGTGAGGCCAAAAATACAATTTATATGTGAAAATGTGACCCGCTTTTATCCATTATTGGTTTTGAATTCATGAAAAATATACTCTGTTTTCTCATTGTAGTGACAAGCTTGTACTCAATGGTTCACTCAAGCTTGCTTTCCGCTGAGGTATCCCATCTCAACTTCAAGAATTATACAACCGGTTTCCAAGTGCTAGAGGAGAATACTGTAAAAGACACAACCATAACGGTTTATGGTAATTGTGGTACATGCAAAAAAGCTATTGAGAAGGCAGTAAAAGCGGTTGATGGTGTTGAGTCAGCATCTTGGGACAAAAAGAAAAAAATACTATCCGTACAATTCGATCTTGCAAAAACATCCCTTGATTTGATTGAAAAAGCCATAATCGCAATTGGATACGATACTGAACATTTTCGTGCTGATGATGCCGTATATGAAGATTTGCATCAATGTTGCAAATATGAGAGAAAACCACATTGATTGTTTGAGAATGCAAATGAGTGAGGATTTTGTCGTAATTTGGTGGAAATGGATACGCCAAACTGCAACAATGAACATAAATATGCCGAACTCACCATCGGCGATGTGAAAGTCCAAAATGGAGTGCTTTTGGCACCTATGGAAGATGTTACGGACTTACCATTTAGAGTAATATGTAAACGCATGGGCGCTGATATTGTCTATACCGAGTTCATATCATCGGACGGATTGATACGTGATGCAAGAAGATCTATCGAAAAACTTC
>JALRFC010000354.1 GCA_023253875.1 Candidatus Kapaibacterium sp. | reverse complement strand
GTTATATGTATTATTACTTTAGTACATTTTCATAAAAAAAAGACTCGGAGATTTCCGAGTCTTGAATAACCATCTATTTCATACCATTATTGAACGACTGTAGCAGTCAACTCTTTTCCTTGTTTATCTTTGATACGAAGAAGATATAATCCTTTAGCAAATTCATTCATGGAAAGAATGGCTATTTGTGCATCACCACAATGATGAACTTCACGTACTGTGCCTGTAATATCATAAATAGTGATTTCTGAAATGCCAATCTGATGCGCTATTTGGATAGTTTCATTCGCCATTTGAGTGATTTGTACTGAAGATTGATCAAATGTTTCTTTGATGCCAGCCACAGGTTTATTCACCAAGAATCGAAGCGTATCTTGCTTTGTCTCCCCTTTTCTATTGAATGCAAGAGCAACTTCAGCCGATCCGGGTTGAATAGTTACTGTTGTATCTAATGGCAGAAGAAAATCAACTTTCAATATCCCATTTTTTTGATTGGCGAATAATTTCATTTCCTTCTTATCACCTAATTTAAACCAGCGAAAATCATAGCAAGATTGTACATCACAGAACTGTGTTGTGATGATGTCTTGCCATTGCTGTGGTATATCCAAGGCAGTAACTGTATATTCAATATCTTGATTCAGCATGGAATTGCTTGAGATATATGCCTTCATGTCAAGGTCTTCGGTATAATCCCATTCCATATTGATTGTTGCAGGAAAAATAGAGTAACTACTTTCCTGAGCATAGGAAGCTATTGATGTGCCTATAATACCGAGTGTCAGAAGGATGATATATGATTTCATGAAAGTTGGTCATTAAGTGAATAATTATTGGCAAAACTATGATTTTTCATTGATATACATTGACAACAATTGCAGAGATTTGTCAATATCAATCTTGGAATAGCGATGAAGATCAGTGGTTGTACATTTGTAAGAAATGGCTTTTTACTCGGATATCCGGTAAAAGAGTCACTGCATTCCCTCTTATCCTTATGTGATGAAGTCATTATAGCAATAGGAAATTCAGAGGATGAGACATTACAATATGTTCAATCTTTGAATAATCCTAAGGTGAGAATCATTGAAACCATTTGGGATGATTCGCTTCGTGAAGGCGGGAAAATATTGGCCCAGCAAACCAATATTGCATTGGAACAGTGTACCGGAGACTGGGTGATCTATTTGCAAGCTGATGAAGTTCTTCATGAAAAAGATCGAGAATTACTCAAATCATCGATGCATCGAGCAAATCAAAGACCAGAAATAGAAGGGCTCCTATTTCAATATTTGCATTTTTTTGGTGATTATCATCATATAGGGATGGGTAGACAATGGTATCGAAGGGAAATTCGCGCATTTAAGAATACCGGCACAATTACTTCATGGAAAGATGCTCAAGGTTTTAGAGTAAAAGAATCGGATAAATCTTTCAGAAAACTTCGAGTCATGGACATTCCGGTTTCGATATATCATTATGGTTGGGTGAGAAATCCTTCCGCATATCTTAGAAAACAATCAGCATTCGGACGTTTATATCACGATGATGCATGGCTTGCGGAGCATCTCCCAACATCAGAAGAATTTCCTACC
>JALRFC010000353.1 GCA_023253875.1 Candidatus Kapaibacterium sp. | reverse complement strand
CAGTGATTCACCGGATGTGATCATTCGCAAACGTGTTGCAAATCCACGATAGACTGTGGTATCGGAGGTCTGTCGTGAAATTCCCGGTTTTGCAATTACTGTGATTTTAACAGATTTTTCAGGGGCGATCAAATTACATTCATTCTTTGCTTGGACGGTATAGGTACCGGAAGCTGAAGATGCAATATTTTCTAGAAGTAGTTCAGGTCCTGATTGTGAAAGAAGAGTGCCATTCTTCTTCCAGATATATGTGAATTGACTACCATAAGTTCCATTTGCGACAAGTCGAACAGTTGAACCGGAACATACAGTTGAATCATTCGTGAAATTAAGTCCTGTAATAGGATTTGGATTAACAACTACATATGCCGGATTTGAAGTAATTGGATTTCCACAAATGCCTGTCACTGTACATGTATATGTTCCGGTATTACTTTGTTCTACAGAAGGGATAAAATATGTGGCTCGAGTTTCACCGGAAATATCACTGCCATTTTTCTTCCATTGATAGGTGAGTGATCCACCAATTGCATCAACAGATAATGTTACATCTGCTCCTGGGCATACAGTTGTGTCTTGTGGTTGACCCGTAATTTCAGTTTGTTGATTGAAAGACAGAATTGCCGGGTCGGAATTGATCACTTGACAACCGGTGATTTGCACATTATAAATTCCTGCATCGCTTACTTGCAGATTTGTCTTTGTCAATGTTGGATTCGTCTGTCCGGGTATCTCTTGTCCATCTTTGTACCATTGATAGGTATAGATATTGGTTGGAGCAGCAATCTGTGGAGCAAATGTGATGCTTCCTCCTGGGCAACGCTCATTGAGGACTTCCATTTGCATAACAATGATAGGAATCTGAGATATTGAGAATTTAGCAGTTGTACCTGATGCGTTTTTATTAATTACTCTGATTCTATATTGATCACCCAATACAGTTGGCATTGTAACCATAAAATTTGTTGTGCTCTTGGCAACTTCACCCTGTCTAGACCATGTTTGACCATTATTTGTTGAAAGTTCTATTTGGGTAAAGTCATTTTCCAAAGCATTTGCAATCCAGGAAATATTGACTAGAGAACCAGAACATTGAATGCTGCTTTCAGTCATTGTCTCCAATGTTATGGATTGGCTGAATAATGCCGAAACATTCAATGCAAAAAAAGTGAATAGAACTACGCTTTTATAGAATTTGTATGCTGTTTTCCTCATATATCCTCCTTTGTTTTCAATGATGTGCAGTGCAATTTATGGTTTTGAACATAAAATGAACCACTCAACAGTAATGTTCTTCGAATTCTCATTATGTATTCTTTGCTTCTTGTGAAAGTTTCATCAAGTGATCGAATGCTTGGATTGGTGTGATGTGATTCATATCCAAATCCTGCAATGCTCTTCGTAATGAATCATCTCGAATCTCAAAGATGGACATTTGGCTAGTATCATGTCTTGTTTGTGGTGTTGATTCAATATGAATATTGGTTGTATCACCTTCCATCTCCTTGAGTAATTGCGAAGCTCTTGAAATAATGGATGGTGGTAGACCAGCCATTTTTGCAACATGAATGCCAAAGGAATGATCACTTGTTCCTT
>JALRFC010000352.1 GCA_023253875.1 Candidatus Kapaibacterium sp. | reverse complement strand
ATCAACGCCATAGGCAGTGAATTCGGGCCACATGGAATAGGTGCCGGAGACAGTGATTGTATAGCTTTGTCCGTTGACTGTCTTTGCCGTTTTAATGATGCTTGGATCATTTGCTTGAAGAACTACTGTTGTCTCATCGAATGCATGAGACATTGGACTAGAGCAAAGCAAGTAAGTCCAAACGAATAAGAATGAATATACATATCTCATTGCAATTCCCATAAATGGTGATCGATTGTTTATGATTTGATTCTTCATTGCTGTACCTCCACAGGAAGCTGTTGAATCATTTCACCATTCACTCGAATGACAGCTCTATAATATCCTTTTTCCATTCCTTTGATTGTTAGTGGTATTTCATGTTTCCCGGCTTTATGTTTTTTGCTGTAAATCTCACCAATCATTTTTCCATTGGAATCATAGAGTTCAATCGTTATTGTACCCTGAACATGCTGAGGAATTTGCATTTCGAATTGCTTGGCATTAGAAATATTCATGATTCGAATTGGTTGTTTGGTTTTGCGTGCATTTGGATCCAAATCAATCATTCGTTTTCCTGCAAAGAGTTTTTTGCAAGGAGTTGTATATGTTATTTCCTTTGTCTTGATGGAGCCATTATCCATATAATAAATGGTGGCCTTACGAACTGTATCGTTTTTGTTTGAGTCACATGGTGGAACTGAATAGTACACGGTACAACATTCATCACTTTTTACTTCTACGCTCAATTGATCATAGACAGCAACAAGTTCTGCGGAGTCCTTGATGGTAAAGAATTTTCCATTTGAAGAATCAGCGATCTTCTTCATATTGTTAAGTGCTTCAGGAATTCCGGGTTCATTTATATTCAAGCCCAATGCTATGATATAGATTGGAATCGTACCACCCGTTGGCAGAGCATTCAGGACTGCATTGACGGAAAGAGGATCTTCATTATTCACGCCATCTGTCAATGCGATGATTGCTTTTTTTGTTGTGTTTTGACTACCTAAGCCTTGAATCGCCTGAATCAAAGCTCTATAGAAGGCAGTTCTTCCACCAACTCCTGCAGGGTAAATACTATTAATAGTATTCTCTGCCGTTGGTGCCTGATTTTTCCCGCCCCAGATTTTGTCTTGAGTTACAGTTGTTCCAAATGAATAAATCGACATTCTATCATCCGGGCTGAGTTTTTTCACGAATGTGAGTCCTGCTTCTCTGGCTGCCACTGCTCTTACAACATTGCTTACTGTTGGGTCTATTTCAAAGAGCATGCTTCCCGATCTATCAAAAACCATTGCCACACCCAATGATCCCGGAGTTTCACTGCGACATACAATGCTATCAGGACAATAGAATTTGCCATTTTCATAGAGACCAATCTTCGACGGTTCTACTTCATTTAACAGATTGATGGGTTTAGAATTTGGATCGAATGCATTCTTCAATAGCGCGATATTGATTTTTACACCTGTCATTTTTCCGGCTGAGTCCTTTGTAACCACATGATCCGCGCATTCATCAATATATATTGAGTCAGGACCCGTTTCTTCAATCACGACTTTGAGCGATCCAGAATTATCGAGAAATGCCGGTAATGTCTTGCCTGAAACAACACTGATTACAGAATCCAAAATTTG
>JALRFC010000351.1 GCA_023253875.1 Candidatus Kapaibacterium sp. | reverse complement strand
ATGAATTTTCGTGGTGCTGAAAAACTACCTTCTTCTTCCGGTTCTGTAGAAATTGAAGGAATCAAAGTTTCTAAAACCACGGGTGAATATATTTATCCGGGTGGGACAATTACGATGACCATGGCGGATTATGCCGGAGCGGCTTCAACTGTCGCATATCGCTATGAATTACCCAAAACACAAGAACCGGGTATGGAAATTCAGAAGATTATTCTTCCGAATGGAGTTGGGTATAGCAGATATAGTCCATATGAATCAACGATGCAGATATACTGTCTCATCAATAATCGTGTTGCGGTAGAGATCATTGCCACCGGAGAGGAATCTTGGTTCAATGATCAAACCATTGTTTCATCTATGATTCCGGCTGATTGTATAATCCGGAAAATCACCTCAACAAATAATTAAACAGAGAGTTTTATGGAAGATTTTACACAATATGGATCTAAACCAACACGATTTGGTTTTGGAGATGGTTTGGTCACACTTGGAGAACGACATAGCAATGTTGTTGTTCTCGGTGGTGATATCACAGGTTCGGTGATGACATCATTATTCAAAGAAAAATTTCCCGATAGATTTTTCTCCATCGGTATTGCTGAACAAAATGCGACAACCATCGCGGCAGGATTGGCGCTTTCAGGAAAGATTCCATTTTTCGCAAGTTATGGTGCTTTTTGCGCATTGAGAAATGCAGATCAACTGCGTATTTCTGTTTGTTATAATGAAGCTAATGTGAAAATCGGTGGCGGTCACTCAGGTATTAGTGTTGGTCCTGATGGCGCGACACATCAAGTGCTTGAAGAAGTTGCATTCTTGCGTACACTTCCTCATATGACACTTGTTGTTCCTTGTGATTATGAAGAAGCTCGCAAAGCAACAATCGCAATCGGCGAACATGTTGGACCTGCTTATATACGCTTTGGTCGCTCACCTGTTCCTTTGTTCACCTCTCCCGATCATTCTTTTGCATTGGGTAAAGCACAAGTTTTGCGCGAAGGTAATGACATTGCTTTGATCGCATGTGGTTCCATGGTTTGGGAAGCACTTGTTGCTGCCAATAAATTAGCAGAACAAGGAATCAAGGCAAGAGTGATCAATAGTCCTTCCATCAAACCATTTGATTTTGAGACTGTTGTTGCTGCTGCAAAAGAATGTGGCGCAATTGTCACTGCGGAAGAACATCAAGTGCATGCCGGCTTGGGTGGCGCGGTTGCTGAAGCAATTGTCAAAAATCATCCAGTTCCAATGGAATTCGTTGGCGTGAAAGATTCTTTTGGTGGCAGTGGAGAACCCGAAGAACTCATGCAGAAATTCGGTTTGACCTGGAAAGAAATTTATGCTTCAGCATTGATTGCAATGCATAGAAGAGATAAAGGATCTTTACCTGATATCAGAAAAATAAAAGATGTCGCTGAATATGCAGGATGAATATAGCCCCGATCCAAAAAGATCGGGGTTTTTTATTGGGAATTTTCAGTGATGTGATAGAAATACATTTTTGATATTTTGGTAAAGAATATGGAGATGATTATGAGATATACTACCCCGATGATTATTGCATTGACCTTGTTGTTTTCAAGTACTTTGGTATTTGCACAAGGCGGAAGAAGAAAAAACAGAGCGAAGAATGAT
>JALRFC010000350.1 GCA_023253875.1 Candidatus Kapaibacterium sp. | reverse complement strand
ATATTCATAGAGGCTTTGACATTATTGCAGTCACCAATTCGATTGATTATTGTTCCACATGAACCTACTCCTGAACATTGTCTGCGAATCAAAGAAGCTCTCCCAAATAGCGTGCTTCAAAGTGAAATAGAATACGTTCAGGATCAACATGTCATCATTGATTCAATAGGCAAACTACTTGCAATCTACTCGATTGCCGATGCTGCATATATTGGCGGTGGATTTGGTTCAGGCGTTCATAGTTGCGCTGAACCTGCCGGATATGGAATACCACTTGCTTGTGGTCCATTCATAGAGCGATCACCTGATGCAGAGACATTGCAGGAAATCGGTGCATTGGAAATCATCAAGAATAGTCATGATGCATTGGCATGGATGAATGCCATTTGTGCCGGAGCAATGAATCATGCAGGTGAGCAAGCACATGAATATATTCAGTCAAGAAGAGGGATGACTGAAATTGTTCTTCGAGAAATCATAGGTATGGATTAAGTGGATTTCTTTCGAAGAAATAGGATCGAACCTGTGATTGCGAGTGCGACTGAGATCCACTGAGCTTGAGATAATCCTAGATATAGCGGATTCATACGAAGGAATTCCACGAAAAATCGTTCAATGCCTGCCAAAATGAGATAAACCCCAAACAATTGGCCCATTCCAAAATCTTTCTTGCGAAGTACCCAAAGAATTCCAAAAAATACAAAGGCCGTGAGCGTTTCATATACAGGAGTTGGATGGACGATGATATCTTCAGGTATAGGACGTCCGGGAAATAATTGTTGAAAATATGCGACGAGTTCAGTATTTCTCGCAGATAATGTGGAAACCATTCCTTCCGGATAGCTCATACCAAAAGCATGATCTGTCGGTATTCCATAATCACCATCGCCGGCTAATTGACATCCAATACGACCAATTCCATATGCTATCATGAGTGAAGGACCAGCTGCATCAGCAACTCCCAGAAAAGGAATATGCCTTCTTTTCAAGTATATCATGATCATCACAATGGAAGTGATGAGTCCACCAAAGAATGTTAATCCTTCTCCGCTAAACAAAGAACCAATGGGATCAGCAAAGAAGAAAGAAGGGTTTTCCAATAGATGAAATAATTTCGCCCCAAAAATTCCCCCAATCAATGCTAGTAATGTGATTGAAGATCCCAATTGTTCATGGTTGGGAAATGCTCTTCTTTTGAGTTCTGCATTCAGGAGCCAATTGGCAGTGAGAAATGCCGTGGCAACCATTAAGCCAAAACTATAAATTGTGAGTGGTCCCAGGTGAAAAAGAATGGGATACATGTATTCACTGCTCCATCAGAAAATTCTTGTGCAAGTATATGATTTTTGCACGGATGTCTTTATCGTTTATTCGGGATATCAATATAATATGCGCCATGTTTAGGAGCAGGCAAGGCTCTTTTCAAAATCCAAGGATTCAGCAATTTGACATCTTTATAGGAAGTTCCATTATTGATTGCCCATACCGCCAAATCAGTAATGGGTCTATCAACTTTTGCAGTTGTGACTGATGGTTCTTGATATATATCATCTTTTGACAAGACAATACCATATTTGTCTGCATGCTCCATCAACTCTTTAATCACTGCAATGCGAAGTATATACCTTGATGTCTCTTCATTCA
>JALRFC010000034.1 GCA_023253875.1 Candidatus Kapaibacterium sp. | reverse complement strand
CTATTCCACCCTAAAATCAATGTTTTTTCTGGATTTCTTTTTCTTCCTTCGGTTTGCATGATGCTCGTTGCTTCAATATTCAATTCAGGATTATTGACTGGATTAATTTTTGAACCATCTTCAGCAACGACTATGATTTTATCTCCTCTTTCAATAAGCTTATGCGATGGAGGATTAAGTTGAATCAAACCATTGGAATATTTGATTCCAATAGGGGTGCCTCTATTGTATGAAAAAAGTGCTTTCGAAAATTGTTTTCCAATAAGCGATTGCTCTTCCAGAAAATTGATTTTATTTCTCTTGAAATCCAATAGTTCATTGAAAACAACCGAAAGTCCGGACTGTCTACAAGTTTGAGCAATGATCTTAGACAATACATCTTCCATAAGAATGAATGATACTTCATTCTTACCAACTAATCGAGCTACTTCTATATTCTTGGGGTCTCTGATTTCTGCCACAATATGATAGCTTTCAGAACGACGTTGAGGATTATTTGTAATCGCAAGAATCATTTTAATCATCAATGAATCCGGATCTTCCATTCCTTCGGGTGAGAGGATGATGATAGACTTTGCTGTATGCGGATTTATGATTTCCAAATCGGTTAAGTCAATAGGATTACCGGTTCTACAAACGACTTTGGTATTTTTGAAATCCACAATTTTCATTGAGATTTCATCTTCCATTTCGACTTTATCTTTTTCTGCAAGTATTGAAATACATGCCCCTTTTTTTCCTTCATTTGCTGTAATCAATTCATTGACTATATAAAATATCTGAGGTGACCAACCGAGAATGACTGTATGCTCTTTTTCAATAACGAGTGATCGGCCTTTTCGTAATTCATCCAATTGTTTAGCGATTCCACTATTAAGCACACCAATCAAAATTGATATGAGCACCATGCCTCCAAGTGTTGCAATGAGCATTAATGCAATATATGGAGTACTCGTGGTATCGAGTGATGCTAATACACCACCGTCCAATGAGTGTAAAACAGTATCCCACATTAGTCTTCCAAAATCAGTGAATTGCTGATCTGTTGTTGCAATACCAACTATTGCCCCAATAATGGAGATAATGATGACAAATAACACTGAAAGTATGAAGAGTCCGGCGATTAAAGATATAACGCCTTTTGACATAAAACTGTCAAACTTATACTTGAGCAGATTATTGATTTTACGCAGTGGCATACTGATTTAGGCTAAAACTGAAAAAAACCCCTTAAAAATAGGAAATTATCATGTGTTGAAAAGAATAAACAAAAAAAAAGCCGTATCGGACATACGGCTTTATAATCATTATTCTTGTACTTTGGGTCTGTACTTTGATGATGAATGTTCTAGTCTAATTTTAGCAGGTTTTTCTGTCAGTAGTTGTTGTTCTTGTTGAGTGATTGTATGCACTGTTTGGGTCTGTTGTTTCCTTTGTACTACTTTAGGGGCTTCTGGTTTATCAGAAACTTGAGCGGGGACAGTGATTGTCAATTCATTGGGAGATTCATCAAATGATATGCCTATGTTATCTCTAATTGGATTAATAGGCTGTTGTTTTTCAGATGAATGAATGTACCAATATGCTCCAGCGCTTAGAGAAACAGAGAGTATAGTTGAAGCAGTGAGGGTAATCCAAGACATACCTGCTTTCTTTGCATAGGCAGCAGTTTGCATACCTATGGTGGCAGTAGCGCTCGTTGCTGCTAACCCAGCGACGAATGAACCTGCAACACTCGATAAATCATGATTCATGAGTATTGATTTCTCTTTACCCACGGCTGAGTTGATGATTCGATCAGATTCGAGCAAGGCTTGCAGATCCGGATCATGTTCGACTGAATCTAGAAAGGAGCTCATCTCATCAGAACTGAGAGTTCCATTCAGGAATTTGTCGATAGTATCATGTGAATTCATAAAAGATATACTGTAAATGTGGTGGTGATCAAGATTTATTGTCTCTTTTTATCATGATTTTTACACGATCTCTCAATTGGGCTCTTGCTCTTGATGCTCTCGTCCAAATGGCATTGGGAGACATACCCATCATTTGAGCAATTTCATCGAAACGATAACCGCAGTACATATTAAGAACGAGTAACTCTTTATCTTCAAATTTCAAAGTATCAAGAGAAGAATGTACTAGTTCTTCCATTTCTGTGCTTCCGGGTTGATATTCATGAGGAATATCAAGTTCGGAGATGGCATCCAATGGAATTGTATGTTTCTTCAATTTGATATGGTTGAGACAAAGATTTCGAGCTATGGTAAACATGAAACCGCCAGGATTTGCAATCTCAGGTTGAGATTGATTCCGTAGTTTTATGATCCTTTCCCATACTTCTTGAGTGATATCTTCTGCAGCATGTAAATTGTTTACCAATTTTGCACAGTACAGAAATAACTTCCTATTATAGGCTCGAAAAAAGTACATCGCAGCATTATCGTCACCGGATAAAAATTTGGCAAAAGATTGAGCTTCCTCATTATGTTGAATACGAGGTTGTTCAACTGATACCGCATTAGGTTTCAGTTCTATGGGTTTTTGATCTTCATCCATACTGAAATCCGCAAGTGCTTATGATTATTAGACAAATACAAATTGAATACCTTACAAACAGTTTAATAATTATCAATCTGAGCTCTTTGTAAACTACCTGAATAGTCTACATAAACGGTCTTCCATTCTGTGAAAATCTCAAATGCAGTCCATCCACCCTCACGATGTCCATTTCCTGTACCTTTTATTCCACCAAATGGCATATGTGCTTCGGCACCAATGGTTGGTGCATTTATATATGTGATTCCGGCTTCAATGTCTCGAATCGCTCTAAATGCCGCATCAACATTTCCAGTAAAAATAGATGATGAAAGACCATATTCGCAATTATTAGCCATTTGTATGGCATGATCTAGAGAATGAGCTTTGCTTATCGCAAGAACAGGACCAAAGATTTCTTCTTTAAAAATGGTCATGTCTTCAGTCACATCTATAAATATGGTTGGTTTGTAAAAATTACCTTTGGCACAGTCACCTGCAATCTCTTCATCTCCTCCCAACACACAAATAGCACCTTCATTTCTTGCTATGCTGACATACCCTTTTATCTTTTCCAACTGCTTGCTATTGATAACTGGACCCATTTGTGTTGATTCATTCAATCCATTTCCTAGTTTGATTGAAGTGGCTTTTGTAATGAGAGCATTGATGAATGAATCATATATATCTTCATGTAATATTAAGCGAGAAGTGGCTGTACATCTTTGTCCTGTGGTACCGAAGGCACCCCAAAGAACACCATCGAGAGCCAAGTCCAAATTTGCATCGGGCATGACAATTTGAGCATTTTTACCACCCATTTCCAGTGAGCATTTTTTATTCAAGGCTCCACATCGTTCTGCAATTATTTTTCCTGTACCTGTTGAACCTGTAAATCCAATGAGTTTTACATCGGGATGCTCAACGAGAGCAGAGCCTGCCAAACCATCGCCATGAATAACATTGAATACTCCTTTCGGTATTCCGGCTTCTTCAAGTATCTCAGCAAAAATTTGTGCAGAATGTGGAGAATCGTCTGAGGGCTTAAAAACTATGGTATTTCCACAGGCTAAAGCAGGCAAAATTTTCCATGAAGGCACTGCTATCGGAAAATTCCATGCTGTAATGATTCCGCAGACACCAATCGGCGTGCGAAATGACAAATTCATTTTATTTTCCATCTCACTTGGTGCAGTATACCCAAATAGTCTTCTGGTTTCTGTTGCGGCATAATAAGCAGTATCAATAGCTTCTTGTATATCCCCTAATGTTTCAAAGACGGGTTTACCCATTTCTCTGGTCATGATGCGAGCTAATTCTTCTTTTCTTTTTGTAAAGATATCACCGGCTTTTCTTAATAAATCACCTCTTTTCGGGGCAGGCATTTTTGACCAAGTTATGAATGCATCTTTTGCTGCTTTTACAGCAGAATTGACATCCTCCGATGTTGAAAGTGGAAAAGTACCGATAATATCATCTCGATCTGCCGGGTTAATATTCTCAAAAGTACGTTGATGACTAGTTGCTACAAACATTCCATTGATGTAATTGTGAAAGTTTTCCATGATGCACACAAAATGGTGAATAATTGTAAATATCTTCGTAATCGGGGAATTCAAACTTTGTGTAAAGAAGTATGATTTTGGGAGTTTTCTTTACTGTATTCTTCGTAATTTACGCATTGTGTTGTATTGAGTAAGACTATGATTAAAGATATAGATAAAAAATCAAGAATCATTATTTCTGATACTGGAGAAGAATTCTACTATTTAGAAGGCCCAAAGTCCAGATGGAAAGAATTCATCTTTACTTTGAAGGTAATGAAGGAATTCATCTCTGCATTTCGAAGATTGCATTTTGTTGGACCTTGCATCACTGTTTTTGGAAGCGCACGATATGCTCAAGATCATGCATTTTTCAAAATGGCAGAAGAGGTTGGAAAAGAATTGACAAATATTGGATTTACCGTAATGACCGGTGGGGGGCCAGGTATTATGGAAGGTGCCAATAGGGGAGGATTCAATAACGGTGGTATATCAGTTGGTGCTGAAATAGTACTTCCGCATGAACAAAAACCAAATCCATTCTTACATGCCACAGCAAAATTCAATTATTTCTTTGTCAGGAAATTTCTTCTTTTCAAATATTCCTATGGATTTATTGTTCTACCGGGTGGTTTTGGTACCATGGATGAACTCTTTGAAGCATTGACCCTTATTCAGACAAAGAAAATTAAAGACTTCCCAATAGTTGTTATGGGTACTGAGTACTATAGACCATTAATGACACTGGTTGAACATATGGCTACTGAAAAAACCATTGATCCCGAAGATCTAGATTTGCTCTTATTTACAGATTCGATGGAAGAGGCCATGCAACATATAAAGAAACACTCGATTGAACGGTTTAAATTGTTAAAGAAAACCGAGGCTCTATCATATTTGGGTGAGTCTTCTTTTTCCACAAAACGAAATTGATAGTATGTCTACATTTTTTGACTCGCTGAAAAGAGCTTTGATTGGAGAAAGGAAAAAGATCGACAGGTCAATTTTCCACAATCTTACATTAGTTGCATTCTTTGCATGGGTAGGATTAGGTGCTGATGGTTTGTCATCCTCCTGTTATGGTCCTGAAGAGGCATTTAATGCATTGGGTAAATATCCATTTTTATCTATCTTCATAGCAATGGGTACAGCCATTACAATTTTTGTAATCAGTGCTAGTTACTCCCAAATTATTGAGCTTTTCCCATCCGGTGGAGGAGGGTATTTGGTTGCTAGCAAATTGCTATCTCCAACTGTAGGCATGATAGCCGGATCGAGTTTGGTCATAGATTATATCCTAACAATTTCAATATCTATAGTAAGTGGGATAGAAGCAGTATTCAGTTTCTTTCCAACAGATACACATTATCTCAAGATACCACTATCAATGCTTGCTTTATTGGTGATGATCATCTTGAATTTACGCGGTGTGAAAGAATCTGTCTCTGTGCTTTTACCAATCTTCATGATTTTTGTTATTACGCATGTTGCAGCCATTTTATATATCGTAGGTACTCATTCATTTGAATTTCCGGCTGTAGCACAAGCCACTATGGATCAATGGAATGGAGCAACCAGCGAACTTGGATATATGGGTGCCATTATGTTGATTTTGCGTGCTTATAGTATGGGAGCTGGTACATATACAGGTATTGAAGCCGTAAGTAATGCAATGCCAATTTTACGTGAACCAAGAGTTGAAACAGCAAAGAGAACTATGAAATATATGGCATTTTCTCTTGCTTTTGTTGCTGTAGGATTGATGCTTTCTTATGCTTTGCTGCATGTTCAAGATCAACCCGGAAAGACATTGAATGCTATTCTATTTGAAAAACTGACAATGAATTGGGGATCCGGAATATCTACTGCAACATTACTCATAGTTCTCATCAGCGAAGCTGTTCTTCTCTTTGTTGCAGCACAAGCCGGTTTTTTGGGTGGTCCACAAATTCTTTCAAATATGGCTTTGGATCGTTGGTTCCCGACGAGATTCGCAATGCTCAGTGATAGATTTGTCTCACAAAATGGGGTATTACTCGTTGGAATTGCTGCCGGAATCACTGTCCTGGCAACAGGTGGATCCATTCACCTATTGATAGTTTTATACTCGATTAATGTATTTATTACTTTTACTCTCTCTCAATTGGGGATGGTAAAGCATTGGATACAAGTACGAAAAACATTTGCCAAATGGAAATCCAAGATATTCATCAATGGATTAGGGTTATTGCTGTCTTCTTTCATTCTTGTTGCTGTTGTCATTATCAAATTTTCAGAAGGTGGTTGGGCAACTATTCTTTTGACTGGAAGTTTGGTTTTATTGGTATTATCCTTTAAAAGACATTATAATCAGACTTCTCAACAATTACGAAGATTGGATGATCTCGTATTGACAGCAATCGATGATCAAATGCTTGAACCTGCAAAAGATGCAACATATCCTGACTGTGATACAAAAGCCAAGACTGCTGTCTTTCTCGTATCAGGTTTTTCAGGACTTGGACTTCATACATTGTTCACTGTGATGAGAACATTTGAAGGAACATTCAAGAATTTTGTATTTGTGCAAGTCGGAATTTTGGATGCAGGAAACTTCAAAGGCTCTGAAGAAGTTGATAATCTTCAACAGTACATTACGACAGAAGCTGATAAGTATGTGAACTTTATGCGAAATAATGGCTACTATGCTGAATCATATACAGATATTGGAACAGATGTGGTTTCCGTAGTTGCTGATTTGTCAAAGCAGATAGTGGAACGTTATCCCCATACTGTCGTCTTTGGTGGTCAAGTGGTATTTCCGGAAGAATCGATATTCTCAAAATGGCTCCATAATTACACTGTTTTTGCCGTTCAAAGAAGATTATATTTAGAAAGTATTCCTGTTGTTATTTTACCCGTACGAATTTAACACCCTAACTATTCACATTGATGTAGTATAATCATGAAAAGAATCTATACATATTCTCTGCTAGCTCTGATGATTGTTATTCAGAGTGAACATTTATATGCTCAAATTGAGAATATCATTGGAATCAGTAATCCCATATTTTCTGTGATGAGGGATCATTACTATAAACAATTCCCAAAATATTCCGAACAGAAGTATGCAGAAGATCAATCTGGATATTTACGTAAAGAACATACAGATAAAAACTATACCCATTTCAAACGTTGGGAAGAATTTTGGTCCACACGATTGATGCCTGATGGCACTTTTCCACCTTCAAATTTGATATCTGATGCAGTTTTTGAAAAGCAAATACAAAAATCTAAAAACAAATTCGAACAGAAATTATCCGGTAAGCCAGAATGGACTTCAATCGGACCTATTCAAATACCTGCAGGTGGTGGCAATGGAAGAATAAATTGTATTCAAATGCATCCTAATTTGCCAAACTTGATCTGGGCCGGCAGTGCTGCCGGTGGTGCATGGAAGTCTACCGATTATGGTCAGACCTGGAAAACAACATGTGATGATTTGTTTTCAATGGGTGTTTCAGATATTGCCATGCCTTGGAATAATCCAAATATTGTCTATTTGGCAACGGGTGACGATGATGCCGGTTCGACGTACACAATTGGAATTGTAAAATCAACTGATGGTGGAGCCACTTGGAATCCAACAGGTTTAACTTGGCAGACATCCCAAACACAACAAATTTATCGCCTATTGGCTGATCCAAAAGCTGCCGGAAAATTATATGCAGCTACCAGTCAAGGTTTACAAGTTACAACAGATGCCGGTGTGACATGGACCAAGAAATCCAGTATAAATTTCAGAGATCTGGAAATGCGTACTGATAATCCTCTTATTATGATAGGATGTACCGGTTCTGAAATTCATAGAAGCACTGATGGCGGAAATACTTGGGCTAAAATCACCACAACGATTCCTACAACTATCGGAAGAATATCTCTCGCAATCAGTCCTGCAAATCAAGAATATATGTATGCATTGTGTTCTGATAATTCCAAAGGTTCCGGTTTTGGAGGGTTATATAGATCTGTTGATGGCGGAAAAACTTGGGCTCGTAGATCTAATACACCAAATATTCTTTCGCATTCAGTTGATGGTTCAGGTACCGGTGGTCAAGGTTGGTATGATTTGGCATTGGCATGTTCCTATAAACAGCCTAATCATGTGATCATTGGAGGGGTGAATGTTTGGAGATCTACTGATGGTGGAACAACCTGGGAAATCAGCGCTCACTGGTATGGCGCAAATGGCAAACCTTATGTTCATGCGGATATACATGATCTAGATTATTTGCCTAATTCGGACAAAACTATTTTAGCTGGTTGTGATGGTGGTGTCTTTACTTCGTCGAATAATGGATTGAGTTGGACAGACAATAGTGATGGACTTGCAATTTCTCAATATTATCATGTGGCAACAGCTCAAGCATTGAATCCTTCCTATTTAGGTGGTGCACAAGATAATGGTACAACTAGGTTTGCTTCCAATTCTTGGTCTCAAATCTTAGGTGGGGATGGTATGAAATGTTTGATAAATCCTACTAATTCCGCAATTGTCTACGGTGCAGTCCAAAATGGATATTTGAATAGATCCACAAATTCAGGAAAAGACTTTGCAGGTATATTAAACCCTGATGTCACCAAAGAAAATGGTCGTTGGGTTACGCCTTATGTTTTTAATCCTAAGAATCCCACAATCATGTATGCCGGTTTTAAAAATGTCTGGAAGTCTACCAATGGTGGCGCGCCCGGTACATGGGAAAAAGTGTCCACATTCTCAAATACTGCATCAACTGTAAAGCTGATTGCAGTTTCGCCGGCAAATCCAAATATAGTATTGGCATTCAATGATCAAGTAGCATATGAATCTACAGATGCAGGTGAAACCTGGAATGCTAAATCTTTGCCTGGTATCAATATCGGTGCTATCACTTCATTTGAGTTTAGCCATGATGATGAAAAAATAGCCTGGTTGACAATCGGTGGATTTGGAAATTCAAGAGTATATAAGACAGTCAATTCAGGAACTACATGGACTGATATTTCCGGCAATCTTCCCAAAATACCTACTAATATCATTGTTCATGAAAAAGGTTCTCCTGAACGATTATATGTAGGAACAGACATTGGAGTGTACTATAGAGATACAACAACGAATTCATGGATTGATTATAGCGATGGTTTACCAAATACAATCGTCAAGGACTTACAGATCAATTATACTGCAAAGACACTGATGGCAGGCACCTATGGTCGCGGATTATGGAAAGGTAATTTGGTTGGGTGCTCAGGAGTTTCTGCAACAGCAACATCAACGGGAGAATTGACTTTCTGTGCAGGCGATAGCGTTGAGCTGAAAGTGAATGAATCATTTGCTACATATCGTTGGTCCAATGGTCAAACAACCAAGACAATTTTTGTAAAGCAGTCCGGTACTTATACTGCAACAGTTACGGATTCAGAAGGATGTACCGGAACAACAAATCCAATTACGGTTACAGTGAATCCTGCGCCAACTGCAAGAATTACTCCTTCAAAGACACTTCTTTGTGATGGTGATAGTATTACTTTGGATGCAGGGGTGAATCAAACATATTTATGGTCAACCGGTGATACAACCAGAAGAATTGTTGTCAGAGATGGCGGAAAATTCACCGTGACAGTTTCATCATCGAATGGTTGTGTTGCGACTTCAGCAGTATTTGATTTGGTTAAAAATCAAGCGCCGGAAAAGCCATTGATTACAAGACAAGAAAATACTTTACAATGTTCAGTCATTGGTCAATCATATCAATGGTTTGAAGACGGTTCAGCAAAACTCAATGCAAAACAAAGAACATATACACCTGGTGAGAATAGTTATGGAAAGAAAATCACAGTTCGTGTAACATTGGATAATAATTGTTCCAGAGTTTCTGATGATTTCTTATACTCACCATTGTCAGCTGATGAGATCACTGAAGGATTCAATGTATATCCGAATCCTGTTCAACATATGCTCTATTTCGATTTTCCATCGATTGCTCACTCTGCAGACATCAGCATAGTCAATATTGAAGGTAAGCAGGTATATACAATGAAATTGGATTGTCATCCAGGCATGATTTCAGAAAAAATACGCATTGCAGATCTTCCTCCCGGTTCATATACCTTGCGCATAGATCAAAGCATGCGTTCTCTTTCTATGAAATTTGTCAAACAATAACCCTGATTATATGTTCATTCTATTAAGTATAGTATTTCTTTCCTTTACATCTTCGGTATTTGCTGAGAAGGACCCCGCATTTCTTTTTGAAGGAAAAGCAAGTCCCAATTTTTTTGATATACAAAAAGAATTCTATGCTACTTATGGAAATACTGTAAAGAAAACAGATCAACCGTTGGAAAGAGATTCCTACAATGAAGGCATGTTGTATCAATTTCGAAAATGGGAATGGTTCTGGAAGCAGAGAGTATTGCCTGATGGGGAATTTCCTCAGCCAATGGTATTACAGGACATCTATCAGAAAGAAATTCAAAGAACCAAGCCAAACAAGTTTGAGAAAACTCTTCAATTACAACCCAATTGGAAAAATCTTGGTCCTACAAATATTCCCAATGGAGGTGGTGCAGGGAGAGTGAATGGTGTGTATTCACCCTCTGGACAAAATCAAATCATGTGGGCAGCAGCTGCAGGTGGAGGTGCTTGGAAATCTACAAATGGTGGAAAAACCTGGATTACCACTACTGATAAGCTTGGTACACTTGGCGTGACCGATATAACGACAGATCCCACGAATCCAAATATTGTGTATCTCGCAACAGGTGATGCATTTGGTGCTGATACATATTTTGGTGCCGCGCCTTTTAGTGTCGGATTGATAAAAAGTGTGGATGGTGGGAATACATGGTCTCAAACCGGACTGAATTATCAGCAAAAGGATACAAGAGCTTTATCTCGTGTTATTTTACATA
>JALRFC010000349.1 GCA_023253875.1 Candidatus Kapaibacterium sp. | reverse complement strand
ACTTCATAGGCAAATGCATGAGGATCAGCAATGACTCGTTTTTTCTCCATCAATACATGAAGAATAGGCATATAATCATCACATACTTTTTCATTTGGAAGTACTTTGCGATATATTCTTCGTACCGCGTAAAAATGTCCAAGACTCGTAATCGTGGAAGCCAAAGCAGATTCCATGGATCGTGTCTTGAACTCCATATTTCTATATGCTGAATGCTCTTCCTCATGATCATGATGTGCATTGTCCATTGGCGCATCCATGGAAGTTCCAATGACGGCACCAACTTCTGCATCATGGAATCTAGAACACATGGAATATAAAGCTCCGGGTTTTAGTCGCACATCTGCATCAACATGCACAATGATTTCGGAAGTGGAATGAGCAACCAAATATTCATTCACCGCATTTTTTCCGCGCTTTGACAAATCGTGAACATGCAAATGAGGAATTTCATTTTGGAGTATTTCCACTCTTTTAACCGTATCATCCGTCGAACCATCGCTGCCGATATGAATTTCATATTTCGGATATCGTTGATCGATGATTGTTCGAATCGCTTCTTCTATATACTCCGCTTCATTATATGCTGAAATAAGTACTGCAATACTTGGTAAATCCTCAAGCTTGCTCTGTGGTATATCCAGTGAATGCAGTGATGTTTTACGCAGAAATATCAATATCCTCAATACTATGGGATAGAATGCAAATGGATAGACCATGAAGAAGACTGCAATCAATGCAAATATGAAATGCATATTCATGGATGCGCCTAAAAATCTTCAAAACGAAGTGAGGCCTGCATGAAATGCGTAAGATTCCCCGCTTGAGAACGCAATGCATAGAGTGCTTGCACATGCAAACCACGAATGATTTCAAAACCTGCAGTGATTTGTGCTCGCAATGCCTCTTCAAGAATTCCACCAAGGAATGGCGCATATTCGGAATCCCACGGTCTGCGTGCCTGCAATGCATTAGCACCATGATTCACGATGATAGAATCTTGTCCATTGATTTTGCTAACTTCATTTGCACCATGTCTTTGATAAGCAATCAAAATGCGAATCGGATAGCGATGTCCATGAAAGAGTGATGCACTGAGTGATATCTCATCTGAATTGGGTCTGAGTGAACCCGTGATATTCGCACCATCACTTGTCATCGAATTCTGCACATTGAAATGGGAATACGTATATGGTTGCACGCGTGCATATTCGAGTGCGATATTCATTGCGGATAATGCATACATCCCACCGAATGAAAAAGCAGATTTATTCGACCAATAATCCGTTCCGATTTTTGAGAAAATCAAATCATCAAGTAGATATGCACCTTTGAGGATGAGATTCTTCATTGGTCTCACAGTAAAATCAAATCCCATTGCACTATTGTCTCGATCACGCAAAGAATGCTCGACTGACTTTAGAAAAGACAGTGGATTGAGATATGCCAAATCAAATGTTCTATTTTGATAAATCACGCTTTCCCAAATAGCAATCTCACCCCAAGTTGGACGAAATGCTGCTCTATGCATCACGAGTGTTTTTGCCGGCATGAATTTATCGGAACCCGTTGAATTTGTCTGTCCCGGCAAAATGATTTGTCCATTCGCATCTTGCGGTAGCGACAATAAAGATGCATGCGTATAGCGATATTC
>JALRFC010000348.1 GCA_023253875.1 Candidatus Kapaibacterium sp. | reverse complement strand
ATAGGCATGATCATAAGTTTGGCATTTTTAGTCATCGGCATCACCGTATTGGATTCAAGTAAAATTGAATATGGTACAATTGAAGCGGCTCGTGCAACGGGTAAGAAAATGCAGGTGAAAGGTACATGGGTTCGTGAGCAGGGAGCCAATTATGATGCTCAGAGAAATCTCTTTACCTTTTCGATGAAAGATGAAAAAGGTGAAGTGATTCAAGTGGAATATCAAGGTGCAAGACCCAATAATTTTGACATTGCGGAAAGCATTGTCGTGAAGGGTCTTTTTGAAGACAAACAATTCATTGCTTATGAAATCCTCACGAAATGTCCTTCCAAATATGAAGGCAATGCCGATCAACTCCGTAAGTCGGGTACTTAATCAATAGGAAATGTTCATGCTGAAACGCATCATCATCATCGCGCTTATTGTCTTGCTTCCATTTATTTTCTGGTATGCCACGCAATTTGGTGCATTGCAATCCGTGCCATTTGCAACTGCCATGAAAATGAGTGAGCAAGCATCCGATGTGGAGCAAGCGCAGAAAGTCAAGATTGATGGTATGTTTACAGTGAAAGATAAAGGACATGATCATGAGGGACATGAAGGAGATTTCCATGCGAAAGATATTCAGGGGACAATCTTCAAAGTGGAATATACCGGGAAAGACCCACTACCCGAGATGAAAGAGGGAAGCGAAATCTCAGTGTTTGGTCATGTGCATGGAGGCGATGAACCCTATGTCCATGCTTCACAAGTCATTCTTCGTTAAGACTTCTTGCGTTTTTCGCTCAGCGTGAATCCAATGAAATTGAGAGCCCATCTGAGTAAACCCCAAAAGCCATGCGTGCGAATCAAAATCTTATAGGACATCGGATGTCTTTTCGGCACCGTGCTCATCATGAGATTATAGGATTCCCACTGCATCGTATCGCGAAATACTTCCTGTGCAATATGATTCGGTAAATATGCAAGTACATCCATGAAGAGATTCATGGTTTCATTGACTGTATTTGCGGGTTGACCTTTCTTTCCTTGAAGAAAGGTAGCAAAATTTGACATGATCGCAACGCGCGATTCGAATGCATTGATTGATTTGAGTGAATTCTTATGTAGCTGTTTTGATGCAATCGCTTGATGCAATGCTTTTGTCATGCGCGGAAGATTGCGCACAAATGATCCAAATCCGCAATAGGAAAGCGGTGAACTGAGTGCTGCTGCATCACCAATGCAAAGGATATTGTCATCAGCGGAAATGCGCGCATTGCCAAGTGCTTTATGTGAATAGGATGGAATGATTCCAAAGAGTGGTCTTCCAATATCAAAATGCTCGCCCGGTTCTTTATATGTATGAAGTTTCTCAAAAAACAATTCATATAAATTCAGTAGCGATTTATCAGAAGGGGAATCAATTGCATCATAGAAAAAAAGATAGGTGACAAAGCGATCATTTGAGCTGGGAAAACCCTCCCAAATAAGTTGTCTGCCATCGGGGAGCATGTCTTCATTCGTGACAAGAATTTCGCCGACACTGAAATCCACTTCGCGCTCGCTTGTACCTGTTTTGAAACCCGATGAAATTGAACCGACGGTAGGACAGCAATGCGTGAATGGTGCTACAGGATTCAACGCTTTTGCAATCGGAGAAAATGCGCCCATTCCAT
>JALRFC010000347.1 GCA_023253875.1 Candidatus Kapaibacterium sp. | reverse complement strand
ATTTGTCCATCGGTAATGGAAACGATATTAGTTGGGACATAAGCACTGAAGTCACTTTCTTTGGTTTGTACAATTGGTAATGCAGTGATGGAAGCAGTGATATATCTGTCTATTGTATCAGTATCTTGTGCAATTGTGAATTCTTCCGCACTAGTATGCACAAAACCCGACCCTGTATGCTTCAGGTATACATTTGAGGATCTCTCCAATAATCTCGAATGCAAATAAAAAATATCACCTGGATATGCTTCTCTGCCGGGAGGTCTTTTCAAGAGCAAGGAAACATGACGATATGCATTTGCATGATTGGTCAAATCATCGTATACAATTACAACATCGCGTCCTTGATCACGATAGAATTCAGCAATCGAAGTTGCTGCAAATGGCGCGATATATACAAGTGATGCAGGATCATTTGCCTTTGTCATAACAATGATAAAGTCAATACCCGATGCTGCTAAATCAGCATAGATGGATTTCACTTCCGATATCTTTTTTCCAATTGCAGTATATATGAAGACCTTCTTATGATTTTTCAGCCCCTTTCCTGCGATGTCAATCGCTGTTCCTTTCGCACCATAATTCACCATGATTGTTTTTGCTAATGCGGTTTTCCCGGTACCCCTATCTCCAATAATCAGCATCCTTTGTCCTAAGCCAATTGGCAAGACAGAATCTATCACTCTAATTCCTGAATACAGTGGCTTATTAACCGGTGCTCTATTGGCTATAAGAGGTGCAGGAACTTCAATGGGTAATTTATGAATAGAACCATCCACTTCAATCTCATCATCTTCACCATCAAGTCTTTGCACATTGCATAATGGGTCAATCACACATCCCATCAAGCCTGTATGAAAATTTATGGTGAACGGAACATGTCTATCTTCCTCTTTAATGACAACAGTTTGTCCCTCTTTGATGAAGCGTTCCTCTCCAAATACGATACACTCTGTCCATTGCGGTTCTATGTCCATGATCATGCCATCAATCGGCATGATTTCACCATCGTGCAATTCTACATGAAATGTTAGTCTTTGACCAATTCTTGCACGCTTGATGCCCATGACACGGGCAACACCATCGGAGAATTTTACCACATATCCGGTATAGTCCTGATCAATGTCTTTTGTTGATTTGATTGTGATCAACTGTTCCAGTTTTGCATTGATGGCTTTTTTTAAATCAGCTAATTCTACCTGAGATTGCATATCATGCTCCGCTATTAACTTCCATGTACAAGGACAATAGAGTATCCAATTCACTCAATTGTATCTTGTATTCATCTGTGTGCTTAAATGTGTTCAGATATTTGGTGATTGTATTTCCGTCAGGCAAGCCGACTGATACAATCATGAATCTATGTGGATGCTTTTTCTGTAAGATCAATAGTAATTTTTCTAATTCTTGATCTGTGACTATTGGATATTGAGAAAGATCAACTGTTATTTCCGTGAGATGTTCTGTTATTAAAGAACATTCTTTCAATATTCCTGAAATGAGTTCTTCTCTCTTGACCAATTCTGTGACAAACTCCTTGAGTAATTCAGTTTCAAGAGCTGAATCCACTATCTTCAGAAATTCATTTCTTGAATTTGAGTCAATAAGATCATGAATTCCTGATTGAAGAAAATGTGTACCGATTGTATCCAATGCAATGAGGTCAGCG
>JALRFC010000346.1 GCA_023253875.1 Candidatus Kapaibacterium sp. | reverse complement strand
CCAATTCATCTGACACAATTATTTCTGCCATTATTAAAACAATCTCCTGCCGGAAGAATAGTGAATGTTTCAAGCATTATGAGCTCACTTACACTTCATGCAGATCCCAACTCACCTATTTACGGAATCAAACTTCTTGCATATGATGCATCAAAAACAGCTTTGAACCAATTTACAATTCACTTGGCTGAAGCACTGAAAGACACAAATGTTCGTATCAATTCAGCACATCCAGGTTGGGTTAAAACAGATTTGGGTGGAGATTATGCTCCAATGCAGGTTGCAGATGGTGTGAAAACAATAGTCGATTTAGCTCTCATGGGTGATGAATGTCCTAATGGAGCTTTCATGCATGCAGGTGAAGCTCTTCCATGGTGATTACAAGGAAAATCAAATGAACATTGCAATCATAGGTTCCGGAAATATTGGATCTGCACTAGGTCTTCATTGGAAAAATGCAGGACATCAAGTAATGATTGGAGTACGTGACAGAAATACCTTTAAAGGAAAGGAGTTTGCAGATATTCATTCAATATCAATCGACTCTATTGAAAAAGCAACGCAAACTTCCGATGTGATATTGTTAGCTATACCGCCTATGGCTATATCTTCTGTTATTACAATGATGGGTGAAGTAGAAGGAAAAGTAATTATTGATGCAAGCAATTCAATTTCCTCCAAACCTGATTCATACCCTACCATATATCATGTTCTGATTGACAAAACGAAGGCTGATATTGTAAAATGTTTTAATAGCACCGGATATGAGAATATCATAAATCCGAAGTATGGAGATATAGCCATAGACATGTTTATGGCAGGAGAGAATCAAAGAGCAAAAGATATTGCTCGCATATTGGCATTGGATTGTGGATTTGAACGCTGTATTGATATTGGTGGGTCAGACAAAGTACAATTATTGGAAAGCATGGCGCTTGCGTGGATTAACCTTGCTATCATGCAAAAAATGGGAAGAAATATTGCATTTAAAATCCTTGATCGCTGAATGATATACTTGCATTATTATGAAATAACTGTAAATTTGTCTTGGTGATTGAATCACCATGTAATTATGATTAACTGAAGTATTCACAAATGGTTAACTCATTATGAATAAGCTTCTTTTTGGTCTGATTGGGATTGGAATGATTTCAGGGATTATCGGTTTTGCTCAGTCGCAAAACAAGACTTCTGAAAACTGTCCCGAAACTGCAACCTGCGTCTGTTGCCCTTGCACAGCAGATTGTCAGCCCGGAGATGCAAACTGTACTTGTCCGGAAGGATGCACAGATTAATATAGCAAAACCCGTCAATGACGGGTTTTTTTGTACTAGATATATTCAATAATCATTAAAAGAAGATCATAATACCGATCTTATTTATCATTACTTCGAGAAGAATCACAAATACCATTGTAGTAATGTATGATTATAAAATAATCCCACCTACTTTTTCATTATATCCTTTCCCATGATGTCGTCGCCTCTTTTTGGCTAAGGTTAATATTTACCATTTCATTTTTCACTCTCCACTTTTTATTTCATTCCTACATTTTTCGGTTCTTCATTCTTACATTTTACCATTTCATTTTTCACTCTCCATTTTCCATTTCATACGTACAGTTTTAGGTTCTTCATTTTTCCATTTCTTGTGTTATTTCTTTTTCGCAATGCTAT
>JALRFC010000345.1 GCA_023253875.1 Candidatus Kapaibacterium sp. | reverse complement strand
GACATAAAAATTGCTTGGACTATATTGTACATTTTGCACTGTGACTATTGGCATTCTTTCATATGCATATGGAAGTGAATCTTTGATGATTCGAATTGCGGATACTCTTTCATTACTTCCAGAAGCAATTCCAGATAAGGTACCGGGGAAAAACTGAATATCAGTAGTTTGCAATTTACCCACTAAGCCATCGATGGTATATATATCCCAACCCGATTTCCAAGTTTTCCCTCCATCCCAAGTGAAAAATATATTAGCTTCAGGAACAAACAAATTATAGTCGATAATGACCCCAATACCACTATCTGTAAATGAAGTAAAACTAACATTATACTTTCTTTTTTTATTCGAAGTATCTGTAATGATATAGTTCCAGCTATTTCCATTATTTGTTGTTCTAGCCAGATATGATGTATCTCCGGCAATCACCCAAGTTGAATCATATACATAGGATACACTTATGAGATTAACTGAATCGGGTGCTTGTTCGACTGTCTTTTCCCAAGTTTTACCTAAGTCCTTACTTTCAAGAATTAGTCCCTTTTGCCCAATAGCAAATACACTACCATTTTTTCCAAATGACAAATCATTCAGTCCAAATTCAACTTTTTGAACAAGTGCCCAACTCAAGCCCGAGTCAGTGCTTCTAAATATTGATCCATTCACAGTGGAAGTCAATAGAATAGAGTCTTGAATATGCTGTATGCAAGTGATGCGTACATCTTTTTCCAATTCAATAGTACTCCATTCCAAACCATGATCAGTACTGCGAAAAAGCATTCCTTCATCATTAGATACAATAATACCTTGATTTGAAAAATATGCGACTGAAGTAAGATTGCTAAATCCATCGATAGTACCCTTTTTCCAAGATAATGATTTGTTGAAAGGGTCAGTAATACTCGCATCGGAACAAGTATAATACGTATTCATATACCCAACCGTAATTGCATGTTTGCCATCCTTGGAGATTGCTGCCTTATTCTGAGTGGCTATTCTATCAGCTATTAGATGATTGTTCCACTTAACTTGTCCCATTAGAGAATTGACTTGGAACAATGTAATGAGAATAATCATTGGTAATGAGAGTGAGAGATGTTTCATATATTGTCTCCATAATCCATGTGATAATCATTGCGAACTTATGATGTAAAATACCGAGAAAATGAATGCACTGTATAGCCGAGTTTCTCAGTTCTGTTGCAAGTAAAAATCGTCGAAACAATACGCTTGTATTCGGCCATGAACAAGTATTCATGAATAATCACGAAATACCTAAGTCTATATAATACAATCAACTATAAAAGCAATAACTCGCATTTACTCATTATTAGATATTACATTTACTCATGGAACTAATACAAAAATTAGCGTCAATTGTTGCAGACTACTCTCAGGAACAACCGGAGATTTTTATCAAGTCGAAGTTGGATGCATTGAAAAAAAATGGATTCAAAGAAAAAGAAGGGAAAGATGCATCATATTATCGTGCTTTTCATGCATTGCGACATGGTGAAGTACAAACAGATGAGGAATTGCGCGCTCATATATTTCCCAATGGTACAAGCGATGCAAATTATCGTTCATTTAAATCTCGCTTGAAAAAGAGACTTGTGAATTCAATAATGCTGATATCCATTGATGCGGATGAAGTTTCAAATACGGATGCGGCTGAAGCTGAAGCAATGTACTATGTAT
>JALRFC010000344.1 GCA_023253875.1 Candidatus Kapaibacterium sp. | reverse complement strand
AACAACACCCACCTCGGCTCCGCTCGGTGTACAATACACTGCTCATCGAGCGAAGCCGAGATGCGGAATTTCCCCAATTCCTCACATTCCATCACCACTCAAAACCCTCCCAAAATTCGACTATGCAGACTTCTCACTGAAAACCGGTATTTTGCCGGGCATTCATGTTTCAAAAAAACATCATCAGATTCCATTTGTCGGTATTCAATCTTCCATATGATCCTCGGGATTATAGTGATTCCATCATGGCGCGCATTTGGCTTACAAGTGCGATTGTCTTATTGCCCTTTTTCAGCAAATCCACAGATGCCGGTATTGGCTTATTGGAAGTATTGATTGCTGCCTATTACCACGGCTCACTCATATTGTGGTTTTTATGGCATTTACTAGTGAGGCGAAGAAAAATCTTCCGAAATGGAGGGGATGTATTATCCGGTCTTTTCTTTATTGCTTCTTTTTTTAGTGTAATTGTATCCTATGGAAATGATGTCGAGCCGATGCAATGGATTCGAAGTTGGCAATTACCTGTATTGATTCTCTTTTATTTTCCGATTCGAGAGCATTTTAGGACCAGGCAGCAAATACTCTATCTCATCATTCTATTATCGCTCGTTTTTGCCGGTTTTGGTTTGTATAATTTATATGAATACAAACAAGTCACTGCGAAATTTACCTATGGATATGAGGTATTATATAAAGGAGTACGCAATGATGCCTCGATGTTTGGTGCTGCAGGTATCATTGCACTCATGATGTTCATCAGCATGAAGAGTATTACGGGAAAAATTATCTCCATTTCATTTGCTACTCTTTATATCCTTGTTCTCGTTGCTTCTCTTGCTAGAACTTCTTGGGTAGCCTTCTTGCTCAGTTTATTCATCTTGGTTTTTTTACTAGATGCTTCCAAAAGACGATTGCTGATTGGCACATTCACCGCATTCATTGCAGCCGCAATCTTTGTATTAATCACATTCTTCCCAAATGCATCTGAGCTTGCATTTACAGTTGTTGAGACGCGATTGTCCAGCAGCGTGAATCTCAATACCGACAAATCATATCTTGGTCGAGTTCTCGAAACGGAAGCGGTGATGAAAGGCGTGATGAATTATCCACTCGGTGGAAATGGATTCCAAAAAGAACATCTTCGATATGATTTGATTCTGATGGCGCATTTGAGAGCTGTCTATTCTCATAATGGATATTCAGGTCTGATGTTCAAAGCGGGAATACCATTGGCCATAACTTTTTGGTTGATTATCCTGTATCATATCATTACAGGTGTGATTGTGGCGAGAAAAAATAGACATGATGCACTTATTCAGATTCTATCACTCGGATCCGCCACTGCATTGATTTGTTATAGTATCACGAATTATGCTGAAGGGGTATATGAATCACGATCGGGACTCATTACAACGGGATATCTCATCGCATTGATTGGAAGTGCTCGATTATTATGGGAAAAAGAAATGCTGGAAAAAAGGGAAAATTCATTGAATGAAAAATCCTATCATTAGTAGTTTTCGTAGTTATTCAAAGTATAACCTATATATAAGACTATATCAGGGATGATTGCAGTAGAATGGTTTGTCATGTGTGAAAACTTCTTCACACTTTGACATTACCAGAGACTATAACTTAGGATAAACAGACTTTGTTGAAAAATCCTTAAATGGTTATATAACATATAGTTACGAGAT
>JALRFC010000343.1 GCA_023253875.1 Candidatus Kapaibacterium sp. | reverse complement strand
GGAAATTTACGCGAAGAGCTATAGACTTCGGTAATTTCAAAGCATCCGCAATCACTGCATTGGAATCAGACATCGTAAATGTGTAAATAAGTGCATTTTCAAAGAGTTCATCGGATTCTGCAGAAATTCTCACAGGACGATTTGTAGCTACTTTAACAGTATATCTCCCGGCAGTATCAGTCATTTGTTGATCTATGATCTCATTTTCCGGATATAATGTTGTTGTCACCTCAGCATTTTTGACAGGTTTTTTGCTGTCCTCATCAATCACTTTCCCTTCAATCGTGATAATTGTCTTGGGATCCAGTTTATCAGCTCTTTTCAGTGTTGGAGATGTCATTTGCCATTTAACAATAGGAGACTGCTTCACTGTATCAAATTGATAAGCAGGATGATAGACAAATATGTCGAAGGAAAAATCCTCACCAGGGAACAATTGATTGGAGCTATAATACAGCAATGTATCTATACGATTACTCGGAGAGGAAGGGAATAACTCATCATGAATGGTATTGATTGGCGCACCAATATTGGATGGTTGCTCAAATGCGCTAGCAAGAGCAATCGAATCTCGAGATTGTACTGCTTTCTTTACCGTTTCCGGATCAAACATGGAAGTGAAGATATCATAACCGCCAAGATTTGCATGACCAGAAGAAGCAAAGAGGAGCATATTTCCTGCTTTGGTAATAAATGGACTCAATTCATCGCATTTTGAATTGATAATATGTCCGCAATTCATGGGCTCGCTCCATGTATTACCATTTTTAATGGAAACATAGAGATCTGTCCCTTTGATCGAGCCAATTCTATCACTAACAAATATCAAAATAGTACCATCTGGTGAAAGCGTCGGATGTGATTCCCAATGCAAGAGAGAGGAGACTTCCACGGAATTCTTGGGTTTGATAGTATTCACGGATACTTCGGAAGTCACAATATCGGCATCTCCGGGATATGCACCGGCTGACACTCTGGCTGCTATTGCTTTTTCCGAATATCCCGTCACAAAACCAAGAGAGCCATTTTCCTCCATTTCAGGAGTATATATCTCTGAAACAGTCTTTTCATTAAAGAATCGAATGGATCTCAAAATCTGACTACCACCAGCAGATGCGGTATTCCAAATGGTCGAATCCCAGAGAAATGAAACATTCCATTCATCGATCACGGGAGAATTCAAGCCTTCAACCGAGCGAATCCGCATAAAACGCTCTTTTCCCTGAGATGCGGTATCCAATACAGGACCCGAAAATCGCTTTGGATAACAATCTTGCGAAGGTGGAGGTGGACAAATCTGATCTTTGAACAAAGAACGGGGTCGTAAAACCGTACAAGATGACAGCAATACGAGGATTGGAAAAAGCAGAAACACTATGCGAAAAGTGGAAGTCATGTCGCAAATTACAAATTCAATGTGATTGTGATCATTCCAGGGATATGATTGTCCCTATGAATGAAAGAGGTATTTTTGCACTTCAATGTCAATTCCTTCAATTGGATTCATGAGTCAATTCGACATATTTTCAGCCGATTCAACCGAACAATCGCCCTCAAAGCGAGCCGAAGAATTGCGCGCGATCATCAATTCCGCAGATTACGCCTATTATGTGGAAGCTCATCCAATCATGAGTGATAGGGAATATGATGCGATGTTCAGAGAATTGCAAGACTTGGAACAACATGATCCAACACTTCTCACACC
>JALRFC010000342.1 GCA_023253875.1 Candidatus Kapaibacterium sp. | reverse complement strand
GGCAAATTTATCTCAGTATTGTCATTTATGAAGTCTAGCATGAGTTTTCCTGTAGCCGCATTTATTTTAAATCCATAAAATGCCTTGTCCGCTACATCAAATTCTGTTACCTCATAGGGTCTAGTTAAATTAGCCATTAGAATCCATCCAGGGTGGAAACAAGAATATCGAAGGCATCGGCTATATTTCCTACCGCCCTCAAAGAATCGCCAGATACGAGAACAATTTTGTTTCCTGTAATTGCCTCAGCATTTGTATTGCCGTTGATCTGCTTATCCTTAAATATATAATATGTGTTTGCGCCATTTACGACATATAGAGAAATTGAGGCGGAAGATCCAGTCTTATTAACAATATTGCAACCAGTAATTAGGGTGGCTGCAGTAATATTCTTCAAAGTAACTACCGAAGTACCTACTGAAGCTGACTTTATATTGCCAAAACCATGCCTCTTGCAGATGCTGCTCGATCAGGTTCCGGTGCTAAGATTCAAGTTATCAGTGCTGATTCTTCAAAATTAGGTGGTTTATTCAACTTTAATTTCCCAGTGAAAAATGAAGATCGTTTGAATCAACTCTTTACAACAAATGGTGAGGGACATGAGCTAGAAATCGAATTCCGTCCGGAACCAGGCATGCTTTCATTCCCATTACCATCTGCGAATTTCTCAAATCCACCGATGTATGGGATTTATGGAACACGCATGATTATCAAAAATTTGACCACAGGCAAAGAAGTGTATAATCACGCTTCACTGCTTGAAGCAAATCCTTGCTCTCTAGGATATTTGAGCACATTTACAGAAAATGGTGCAACATATGTATTCAGTGATACAGCAATTGTTGATACAGTTTCCGGTAAGCAAGATGCATTTGGCGTTCCCGATAATAGAGAAAAGCGTTTGCGTGTAGGTTCATTCTCAACAGATCCATCATGCTATAGCTTCTTTGGAACAGATGAAATGAATAATGCATTCAATTTTGGATTTGACTTTGCAATCGAACAACATGGTGGTATCCTTCGTTATGATACTGCTTATACACAAAGCAGTGCAAATACAAATGTGATTTTCCCATCACAGGATCTATTCCCATTTGCAGGTGCAGATGCGGTGCTTGATACAGTTCCGGGTGCATATCCAACAACGAATGTTCCGGTGAATAGAACCGTCAATAAGATTGGTTTGATTCAAGGCAAGATGTATAATAATGGTCCTGGTCTCTATGAAGTAACATTTAAACCCGGTGGAAAAGAAACCTTGAATGTAACAGTAGGCACTCAGCAAACTCCAAAGACATTTGAAGTAGATTTTCTCGAGGTTGAAGTTCGTGATCTATATGCATTCAAACGTCCTGCTGAACTCAATTCACAGGATTCCGTGGATGTGAAATATGGTGAGCCACTTACAAAATGGATTGATCCAAATACAGTTCGTACATCTATGCCGAATCCAAAGAATGTTCCTGTTGGTTCATTTGGTCTAGGTGCTGCAGGATATGTGAACGGTAGATTCACTCCAAATACAGTTTCAACGCGTCGTGATCAATCAGCAGGTTTAGTTGGACAAGGCAGATATTACTTGTCCGGACAAGGTGGACAAGATGCAATTGACTTCGTGCATACATTGAATATCAATGGTAATTTCTTCGGTTTGGATTATGCAAACAAAGGATATGCGGCTGATACTCGCTCACGTCTTTGGGATACTGCT
>JALRFC010000341.1 GCA_023253875.1 Candidatus Kapaibacterium sp. | reverse complement strand
GGATTATTCACATTCCAATACCGCTGTGGAGTGAGTCTGATGCGCGCGCCATTGGCTCCACCACGCTTATCGGAACCACGGTATGTGGAAGCAGAAGCCCATGCGGTAGAAACGAGTTCGGAGATGGATAAACCTGATTCAAGAATTGTGTTCTTGAGTGAAGCAATATCATTAGCATCGATCACTGCATGATTGAGTGCAGGAATTGGATCTTGCCAAATCAAGTCTTCACTTGGTGCTTCGGGGCCAATATCGCGTGTCTTCGGACCGATATCGCGATGTGTCAATTTGAACCATGCGCGAGCAAAAGCGTCCGCGAATTGATCAGGATTTTCAAGGAAGCGACGAGAGATTTTCTCATAAGCGGGATCAAAGCGGAGCGATAAATCTGTCGTGAGCATAGTGGGCAATTGCTTCTTGGATGAATCAAATGCATCGGGAATAGTATTCTCCGCATTTTTCGCGACCCATTGATGTGCACCTGCAGGACTCTTTGTTAATTCCCATTCATAATTGAAGAGATTTTCAAAGTAATTATTGCTCCATTGAGTTGGAGTTGTGGTCCATGTCACTTCCAAACCACTCGTGATTGCATCATGTCCTTTGCCAGAAGCATAGGAACTTGTCCAACCCAATCCTTGCTCTTCGATTGGTGCCGCTTCCGGCTCAGGTCCTACATGTGATGTCGGGCCGGCACCATGCGTTTTACCGAATGTATGACCACCCGCACTGAGTGCAACCGTTTCTTCATCATTCATGGCCATGCGAGCAAATGTTTCGCGAATATCTCTTGCCGCAGCGATTGGATCAGGATTACCATTAGGGCCTTCTGGATTCACATAGATAAGTCCCATCTGTACTGCTGCAAGAGGATTTTCAAGATTGCGATCACCGGTATAGCGTCTATCATCGAGCCAAGAGCGCTCTTTACCCCAATACACATCGGTTTCAGGTTCCCATACATCAGCGCGACCACCCGCAAAACCGAATGTCTTGAAGCCCATGGTTTCAAGAGCAACATTACCTGCAAGAATCATGAGATCGGCCCAAGAAATGCTTTGTCCATATTTCTGCTTGATTGGCCAAAGAAGTCTGCGTGCCTTATCGAGATTTGTATTATCGGGCCAGCTATTGAGTGGAGCAAAACGCTGTTGACCCGTTCCTCCGCCTCCGCGACCATCACCGGTGCGATATGTACCGGCACTATGCCATGTCATGCGGATGAAGAATGGACCATAATGTCCAAAATCTGCAGGCCACCAATCTTGTGAATCGGTCATGAGTGCTTCAAGATCTTTCTTGAGTGCATCATAATCTAGTGCCTTGAATGCTTCGACATAATTGAAATTGCCACTAAGTGGATTGGAAAGCTCAGAATTCTGACGAAGGATGGAAAGATTCAATTGATTGGGCCACCAATCACGATTGGAAGTACCTGCACTGTGAAAGCTCTTGCTTGTAGCTCCGGTTACAGGACATGCATTATTTGATGTAGTATCCATGATATATACTGTGAAATGATGAAAAATGGTTTGTCAAATGTGGTTTTGCAAAGATAATGCCTTCAACAAAGACATTATGCAATTGGTTTCCACATTCACCATTTACTTCAATATTTCGCCATATTTTTCCCAATAAAGGGTATATTCACTAATGAACCCTGATGGGGCGAATACTTTGATTGATTCGAAGGAAATATACTCCGGAAGAATACTCGTGAAGAGGTATTAGGATCTCT
>JALRFC010000340.1 GCA_023253875.1 Candidatus Kapaibacterium sp. | reverse complement strand
CTCAAGATGGACAGGAACTGTTTTTGCATAATCAATATACAGAGCGTGGTAATAATCCTTCAATCACAAGATTGGAGGATCAGGTATGGACGGAACCTACAACGCAGTATATACCTGAGTTAAATTCCAATGGAGGATATCATAATGGTTCACTAAGTGTAGATGGTAAATATCTTTTAATGTCTATAAGCAGAAATGACGCAATTGGTGGAAATGATATTTATGTTGTATTGAAGGATGAATATGGCAATTGGCAGGTGCCTTTGAATGTAGGACCTACAATTAATACATATGCTGAAGAAGGGAGTGTATTTATTGCTGCCGATGGAGAAACTATTTACTTTTCAAGTGCTGGACTCGGTGGATTAGGTAAGAGAGATATGTTCATGTCAAGAAGATTGGATAATTCTTGGAGAAATTGGACAACCCCATTGAATTTGGGAGATAAGATTAATTCTACAGGAGATGATGACTTCTATGTTATTCCGGCAAAAGGAGACTTTATCTATTTTTCATCTACACGAAAGAGTGAGAATAAAGAAGATATTTACAGAATGTGTCTTCCACAAGAACTAAGACCTAAACCAGTAGCATTGATTGCAGGTAGAGTATATAATAGGAAAGATAATACGGCAATACCCGCCACTGTCTATTATGAGGACTTAGAAACAGGTAAGGTACTTGGTTCCGTAAGAACAAATGCGCAAACAGGAGAATATCAAATCATTCTCGTGGTAGGGAAAAAATATGGGTATTATGCAATAGCTGATAAATTCTTATCACAGAGCGAGAATATGGATTTGGTGAATTTGGTGGAGTATAAAAAAGAGAGTCAGAATCTTACATTGGTGCCCATTGAAACAGGGCAATCCATCACGATGAATAATTTATTCTTTGAATCAAAACAATTTGCTTTGAAAAATGAATCATTTCTTGAATTGAATCGCATCGTGAAGTTTCTGGAGCAAAATCCAACGGTCAAAATCGAAATCGGTGGTCATACAGATGATGTTGGATCAGATGACAATAATCTCATTCTTTCGGAGAAAAGAGCATTCGAAGTCTATATGTATCTCATTAGCAAAAGTGTCTCCAAAGAAAGACTCACCTATGTTGGATATGGTGAAACAAAACCCAAAGTCCCAAATATCAATGATCAAAATCGCGGCATGAATCGTCGCGTGGAATTGATGATTCGATGAAGAACAAAATGATGACAAAATGATTTGCAATCTTTACACAATGTAGAAATACAATGAAGCTACCATCTTTGAAAATGACTTTTTATCTTTTGGTATCAGGATTCCTTTTTCTGACTTTTGATAGCCTGGCAGGTGCACCTAAAAAAGGAGTTATCAGTGTATATAAAACAGTATATCAAAAAATAAATGCTGAGACTATAGATAAGAAATTACTTCAAGAGATAATGCAAATCGAAAGCAGAATAGATACAATCTTAGAAAAGTTCTCCTCATTTAACAAACTTGACACTCTTGAATATGAACTTATCTCTTTGTATCAAAAGCAATTACAAAACTACAAGGAATTACTTGTCTCTAAGTATGATGAATGGAATGAGAAGTATGGTCAATTATTCAATGATTATTCTGATGATCCTACATTTAATGAGTATGGTCAAAGAACTGACAAATACCACTATGTAACGAGAGTTCTTACTGAACAAGTCAAACAAGGTGCTATAATGGAAGGAGGAGATTCATCGTTTGTTAAAATAACAGTTA
>JALRFC010000033.1 GCA_023253875.1 Candidatus Kapaibacterium sp. | reverse complement strand
ATAAAATCCTCGATGATTTGGTCGAGCGTTGCAATCCACTTGAAATGACCATCACTACAGATTGGGGCATGAGAGGTGGAATGTCAAGTGTCATCACAGCTACATATAGGAAATAAGATGGAATCCCGTATCGCCAAAGACTTTCATTGGGAAATGGGACATCGCCTTCCTTTTCATCAAGGAGGTTGTCAGAATATACATGGTCATTCCTATACCATGCGTGTGGAGATTGTGGGTAGTATAGATCCCGCAACAGGGATGGTCATAGACTATTTTGACATGAAAGCACTCGTTCAACCATTGATTGATCGCTTGGATCATTCATTTCTTTTGGATTCCTCGGATGCAATTCTGATGGAATTTTTCAAGCATCATCCCATGAAAGTGAATACCGTGGATTTTTATTCCACGGCTGAAAATATCGCTCATTATATGCTCCAAGAACTTATTCCCGGTTTTGAGAGATTTTCCAATGTCTCAGAATTACGTATTCGCTTGCGAGAAACAGAAAACACATTTGCTGAAGCAGTACATGTGTACAACAATTGATCAAATTTACAGTAGGAAATATGTCAGTACGAGTTCGCTTCGCCCCATCTCCAACAGGTTTTCTCCATATCGGCGGTTTGAGAACGGCTTTATACAATTATTTATTTGCCAGACATCATGGTGGTGCTTGCATACTTCGCATTGAAGACACAGATCAAACCAGATTTGTTGAAGGTGCAGAAGAGAATATCATTGATATCTGTCGTTGGGCAGGAATGGAATTCGATGAAAGCCCCGAAAAGGGTGGACCCCACGGACCATATCGTCAGTCCGAGCGCACGGATATCTACAGACAATATGCGAATGAATTATTGTCAAAAGACATGGCTTATCGCGCATTCGATACTTCTGAAGAATTGGATGCCATGCGTGAAAGACAAAAAAATGCCGGCATAGCTGCAAAATATGATCGAACAGTGATGCGCAGTGAATATACGCTTGGTCCCGATGAAACAAAACGACTTCTTGATGAAGGCGCGGATTATTGCATCAGATTGAAAGTGCCGGTTTCGGGTGATATCAGATTCAATGATATTGTCCGTGGTGAAGTCATCGTGAATGCCCGTGATGTGGATGATCAAATTCTTCTCAAATCGGATGGATTTCCAACATATCATTTGGCAAATGTCGTGGATGACCATTTGATGGAAATCTCGCATGTGATTCGTGGGGAAGAATGGCTTCCTTCAACGCCAAAACATG
Source organism: Candidatus Kapaibacterium sp. (assembly GCA_023253875.1). Taxonomy (GTDB): domain Bacteria; phylum Bacteroidota; class Ignavibacteria; order Kapaibacteriales; family UBA961; genus UBA961. The sequence goes on along the minus strand of JALRFC010000033.1, from coordinate 9,797 downwards.
TGCTTTTATATCAGGCATTTGGCTGGGACATGCCGAAGTTTGCGCACTTGCCATTGCTCTTGAATCCTGATAAATCCAAGATGAGCAAACGATTCGGCGATGTATTTGCGAAAAGCTTCAGAGAAAAAGGATTCTTTGCCGATGCACTCGTGAATTTTGTGGCATTGCTTGGTTGGAATCCAACTTCTGACAGAGAGATTTTTTCCATGCAGGAATTGATAGATCTCTTTACGCTTGAGAAAGTGAATAAAGCCGGTGCTGTATTCGATACCAAAAAACTTGAATGGATGAATGCTCAATATCTTCGTAATGCTGATCCGGAATCGCTTCTTCCACAATTGCAATCAATATTGAAAGAACATCACATCGAAGTGGCGGATGAGAGAGCAAAGGGAATTCTGACATTGCTGAGAGAACGTATCACATTCCTTAATGAAATTCCAGGATTCGGAGCATATATGTTCTCTGATGACTATGTGATTGATGAAGAGTATAAAGCAAAACATTGGACAGCGGATTCTGGTGCAATCATCACATCTCTCTTACCAATTGTAAAAGGTTTGGAGGATTTCAATCATATAGCCATCAATGATGCAGTTGCAGCATTCACGAAAGAGAATGGCATTGCTTCCAAACTCTTCATTCATCCATTGCGCATGATTCTGACCGGTAAACCAGTTGGAGCCGGACTCTATGAAACAATGGAAATGCTGGGCAAAGAAGTATGCATTCGAAGAATTGAACGCTTTTTATCCCAAGAAGGAAAATGATGAAAAGCGTAATTGTCATAATATTCGGATTATTCCTTCATGGTTGCATGAGTACAAAAACCACATGCATCAATGAAAGAACAATGGGTACAATCATTCGTTGGGGTGATGGAGACATGGCTTCTGGTTCATTTGCCGGATATGAAATACATGCAGAAGATTTGGGAGTCTATAGCGCTCAACGCATGAATGCGAATCAAGCGATGAATCTCAAAAAGATTGATTCAGTCAATGTGGAGTACTTTTGCAAGCAATTGCATGATATGATCGGGACATTTACTGCCATACAATCATTATATTCGCCAGGTACAACATATCGCTCCGTAGAGTATATCAATACAAAAACCAATGTCCAGAAAAAGGCGATTTGGAATCCTGAATTTTCAACATATGGTAGTAAAGAATTTCGGGCATTGCATGATTCATTGATGTTGACTATTCCGGCATCACAATAACTATGACTATGAAGGTTGGATTTGAACAAAGTGGATTGATTGTTTCATTTATTCCTCGCATAAGCGAGGGGGGATAGTGATTTGGCATCTGATATTTCTATTTTTTTGGTGGATGATAATGCAGAGTTCACGGAAACTCTGGCAGATATCATTGGGGGCTTTGGATGGAAAACACATTCATGTGATTCTCCCGAGGGAGCTCTTTCGCATTTAGAGCAAAATCATCAGCAATATTCATTGATGCTGCTTGATATAGAATTTGTGAATTCGCAAATGAACGGTTTGGATGTCCTTGCTCAAAGCAGAAAGAAATTCCCTGCTTTGTCTGTGATCATGATTTCCGGAAAAGGCACCATTGACACTGCGGTAAAAGCCACCAGAATGGGAGCCGTGAATTTTATAGAAAAAAGTTCTATTTCTACAGATCGATTGCGCGATGTATTAACCAGTACTTTGGAGAAATTTAAGGTTCAAACGGAACATCAAGAACTTCTGAAATTGATTCAAAAACAAGGGATTATTGGTAAAAGCGAAGCATTATTGAAAGTTGCTGATAAAATCATACGATTCGGAAAAACTGATTTGAATGTTCTTGTCACCGGTGAAACAGGGACAGGAAAGAAATTGGTGGCCGAAGCGATTCATGCCGTGAGCAAGAGAGGACATCATCCTGTTGTGACCGTGGATATTCCGAATATCCCAAGAGAATTATTCCAAAGTGAATTATTTGGTCATGTCCGTGGTTCATTTTCCGGAGCTCATGAAAATAAAAAGGGATTATTCCATCAAGCAAATAAAGGATCACTATTCTTAGATGAAATCGGTGATTTGCCTTTGGAATTACAAGCAAATTTATTGCTCCCAATAGAAACTAAAATCATCCGTAGAGTTGGTTCCGTTGAACCCGAAGAAGTGGATGTACGATTTATTTCCGCTACAGATCGTGATTTGCTTGGAGCAATGCGTGAAGGTAAATTCCGCGAGCAATTATATCATCGTTTGAGGGAATGCGAAATCACAATTCCGCCTTTGAGCGAAAGAAAAGAAGACATTCCATTGATTGTTGACCATTATGTGAAAAAACACAATGAAAAAATGGTGGACAATAAATCTTTCTCACCATCTGCAATTGAATTTTTACAAGAACATACCTGGAAAGGTAATGTTCGCGAATTACAAAGTACATTACGCGTGGTATTGCAAACTGTCTCTTCCGATACAATTGAAATCAGAGATATTCATTCTGTTGCTTCCACCAATGATCATGTATATCAACAACCGAAGGCGGTTTCAGGCGGTGATCAATTCTCCATTACAAGTGATGGCTCTTTAAAAGATGATATTGCAAGAGCGGATAAAATGAAAATAGTCTCTACATTGCAAAAATGTAATGGTAATGTGAGCAAAGCTGCGGTACTATTGGCAATCTCACGGGAGACTTTGCACAATAAAATTCGTAGATATGAAATTGATGTCAATAAATTCAGATCCGGAAAATAATATGCGTATATCATTCGCATTCCTAGCACTCATGTTGACGCTCCTCATAATGTCATGTTCATCAGTTTCGGTGCCAATGAAAGATGCCCCGGAAACATATTCGATTACACTTGAAAGAACAGCATGTAGAGGAAATTGTCCGGTCTATTCCATGACTGTATTTGGCGATGGAACGATTGAATATGAAGGGTATCTTAATGTACCTGTGAAAGGGAAGCGAATCGGAACTATTCCCAAGGATTCCATTCTTTCATTGCTCAATGCAATCGAAAAAGTGAATGTGAATGAATTACAGGCTACCTATATAAAACAAGGTGTTACCGATATGCCTTCAGTATTATTCAAAGTGATACATACAAAAAATGGAATCATTCGCGGAAAATCAATTACCGATTATCAAGGTGATGATACTGCGCCCGAGGCACTGCGAATGTTGTATAATCAAATGGATGCTTGGTATTATCTCATTCAATGGCAATAATTTCATGTACTTTTTTCGAGTAATTCAATGACCGAATGGATCAATAGATACAAAGAATGGAAAGCAGCTCGTGATGCAAAACGCAAAGAGCCTGAGACGCCCATTGAACATATCGTATCATGGTTCAAAACCATGTTTGGTGCCGTGTTTTTCATCATGATTGTCAATGGACTCCTTTTTGGATCATTCGTCGTTCCAACCGGCTCCATGGAAAATACCGTTGCAACCGGTGATTTTGTCTTTGTTAATCGTTTGATCTATGCTCCATCAACACCGCAGATGGTACCTTTCATTAATAAACCACTCCCTTTTTTACGTCTGCCAGGATATGCAAATCCAAAAGTTGGTGATGTGATTGTCTTTATATATCCGGGTGATCGAGATGATATAGAGCCAAGGGATTTCACATATTATCTCAAACGCTGTGTTGGGATTGCCGGTGATACCATTGAAATTCGTAAGACCAGAGTCTATGTCAATGGCAAAGAATTTGGATTGCCTAAAGATGGAAAATTCGATCTTTCCATGGAGCCTCCTTCAGAATATAAAGAGCAATGGTTGCAAGCACAAAAAGATCATTCATTCCCAATAGGTAGTGGCAATACGCGCGATGATTGGGGACCAATGCGAATTCCAAAGAAAGGTGACAAGATATCCATCACTAAAGATAATGCGATTCAGTGGGAAGTCTTCATTCGACGTGAAGGACATTCCATCGCCGTTGATGGTGATGCAATCTTGATTGATGGCAAAAAAACATCTACCTATACCGTTGAAAAAGATTATTGCTTTGGATTGGGCGATAATCGCAATAATAGTGAGGATAGTAGATATTGGGGATTTATTCCCATGGACAATATTATCGGGACTCCTATGATTGTGTATTGGTCCTGGGATACGGGTCGTCCAATTTCTGATCTATTCAAAAAGATTTCTTCAATCCGATGGTCACGCATCGGCACGATCATTCGATGATCCATAGGCAATAAGTCATGATCGAATTATTTCGCATAGGATTTCTGCAGATCACATTGATTGATGTGCTAGATATCGGGATCGTGACCCTTTTGTTCTTTGCATTATATTCTGTGTTGCGCGATACCATTGCTGTGAGAATTTTGCTTGGCTTCATTCTCATGTTGATTGTATCATTCATAACTCAATCACTCAATCTTAAAGCGCTGAATTGGATTCTTCGAGCAATTGCAGATATCTGGCTCATTGCATTCATCATTCTTTTTCAACCTGAAATACGTAGAGTATTATTGGTCATAACACGGTCAAAATTATTCCGCGTGATTGTAAAAAAGAATATCTCACAATCATTGAATGATATTGTTGAAGCAGTGAAAGAATTGTCGGACAGACATGTAGGCGCGCTCATCGTGTTTCCTAGGTCACAAAATATCAAGATGACCATTGACACTGGTGTTCCCATACAGGCATTGGTTAGCTCGGAATTGCTACTTTCTTTGTTCAATCCGAAATCTCCATTGCATGATGGAGCTGTCATCATAGAGAATGACATGATTACAGCTGCAAAATGTGTATTGCCTCTCAGTTCCATGTCACGATCTGATTTAGGTAATCTTGGAACCAGGCATCGTGCGGCTCTTGGTCTTTCGGAACAATCGGATGCAGTGATCGTCATTGTGTCTGAAGAAACAGGTTCAATTTCAATAGCACGCGAAGGACATCTCACGCAGCAAATTGGGATAAAGACATTTCCCGGTTTATTACAAAAATATCTGTCATCAGGTGCAATTTCTGATACAGAATAATCTTTCCCGGAATCATAGCAGCTGATTCCGATTTCTTATGTGAATACTCATGAGTCGACATTTCTTTACAGAAGCCCGCGCCGGGCTTGTGCACATATTACGAGAACGTGGAATTATTGATGAAGCAGTTTTGCAGGCTTTTGGTGTAGTGCCCCGTGAACACTTTGTTTCCGGTCCCTTCAAGCAAAGAGCTTATGAAGACATAGCATTGCCAATTGACAAACATCAAACTATTTCTCAGCCATTTACCGTTGCGCGAATGACGGAATTATTGGAAGTGAAACCCAATCATACAATATTGGAAATTGGTACAGGATCCGGATATCAAGCGGCAATTCTCGCTGAAATGGGTGCAAGTGTGTATACAATTGAACGACATTTCGAATTATATACAGCATCCAGATCCATTCTCAAAGAATTGTTTCCTGCTACAGCCATTCAATGTAGATTCGGTGATGGCACAATTGGTTGGTCTGAATATGCTCCTTATGATGGTATTGTTGTCACTGCCGGTGCACCTGAGATACCTGATGCACTCTTGAAGCAATTGAAGATTGGTGGACATCTCATCATTCCTGTTGGGAATGAAAAATCTCAGATTATGCATTGCATCGTGAGAGAAGATGAGAGCAATTATGCCGATTATCCTTTAGAGGATGTTAGTTTTGTTCCATTGATTGGCAAACAAGGTTGGAGTGGATCATAAATGAGTGAGCTAAAACACATCTTAGATGAAATCACAGTAGAGAAAGCAAAAGGAAAGAAGATTGTCTTCACAAATGGATGTTTTGATATTCTCCATCGTGGTCATGTCACATATTTACAGCAAGCACGAGAATTGGGTGATCTCTTGATTGTTGGCATCAATTCCGATGCATCGGTCAAGCGATTGAAAGGTCAGGAACGACCTGTGAATATGCTGGAAGACAGAGCATTTGTTTTATCTGCACTCAAATCAGTGGATTATGTCATTCCATTCGATGATGATACCCCTCTGAATTTGATCATGAGCATCATGCCGGATATTCTGGTGAAGGGTGGTGATTATACCATCGAACGCATCATTGGCGCACAAGAAGTCTTAGCGCATGGAGGAAGAGTGGAAATCATTCCATTTGTTCCGGGAAAATCCACCTCCTCACTCATTGATGTCATAAAGTCGCTTTGACTTTGCGTTCATAGTCATCAATCAATTGCTTGAGTTGAGTTTTATGTATATCAGCATTGCCCTCTAAAATGCCGGGAATCTTCAGCATTGAATCTATGATGTCTTCATTCATTTTGCCACGCTTTAATGCTTCCGCATATGGCATGTGATTGAATGTCACCATGGAATATGCAGTATGGAATGATTCAGGGAACATATCAGACAACATTCTCTCCGCTTTTTTTCTACGAAGGAATTCAGGGTCAGCCACGAGATCTCGCATTTCAATAAAATTATTCAAGGCGAGTTCGGCAATCGCATCACCATTGGGTTTACGAGCAATTTCATAATCATGGAAAAGTTTTGTCCAATCATCACTTCCATGGGCATCGAGCATTTCTCCAAACACTCTGCAATCTTCGAAGCCTGCATTCATTCCTTGACCAAAAAATGGAACGATGGCATGCGCGGAATCACCCATGAGCAATACCTTGTCTTTATATGCCCATGGAAAGGCACGAACGGTCACGAGTGATGATGTAGGATTTGCTTTGTAATCCTCAAGGAGTGTTGGCATCATTGCCATAGCATCGGGGAATTGCTCTGAGAAGAATTGCATGATTTCTTCATCGGATTGCAAGGATGCAAATGATGGATTGCCTTCGAATGGAAAGAAGAGCGTGCATGTAAAACTGCCATCCATATTTGGCAGAGCAATCATCATATATTGTTTTCTCGGCCAAATGTGCAGTGCATGTTTTTCCAATTGGAATGATCCATCCTCGGCGGGAGGAATATGCAATTCCTTATAGCCATGCTCAATATAGTATTGCTGATAATTGAAACGATCTGTCTTTTGCATCACCTCGCGCACGGCAGAATAAGCACCATCTGTTGCGATGATACAATCTGCTTCAGCAATGATTTCAGAGCCATCTTGAGTATGTGTAAAATGTGCTTTTGCATGCTCTAAATCCACATGGGTGCATTTGTGATTAAAGGTGAAATGTACATTCTCGAAAGCATCTGCACATTCAATAAGGGCTTTATTGATTCCGCCTCTTGAAACGGAATTGATTGCCTGACCATCTTTTCCATAGGCGAGATAGCTTTCCGTTCCATCCACTGCATGCATCATTCTCCCTTGCATGGGAATGGCTACTGACAGTATATCTTCAATGATTCCCGCTGCTTCAAGTCCACGAAGTCCACGGTCCGAAAGGGCAACATTGATTGATCTTCCTGCGCTAAGTGTATTCGCTCGCATGTCCGGTCTACGCTCAAAGATTGCAATGGAATGTCCTCTTTTGGCTAAATATACTGCCAATAGGCAACCGACTGGACCGCCTCCGATAATCGTGATCTTTTTGCTCATGGTGATGACCGATGAAAGTGATTGGTGATAAACTGTACAAAACTAACAACTCTGCATAAACATGATTCTCATCAGGAAATCAGTGGATAAAAAATGGTATTTTCACAAGGCATGTTTTATCAAATCATTGAAATATCATGAAATGTACATTCTTTGGTCATTCATCCTTTCTTCTTGAAACGGAACATCATTCACTGCTGTTTGATCCATTCATTTCGCAAAATCCTTTGGCAAATAATATAGATATTGATTCCATCAATCCGGATTATATCTTGATTTCTCATGCGCATGGAGACCATATTGCTGATGTGGAGCATATTGCAAAGAGATCTGAAAGCATGATTATTGCCAATTTTGAGATTGTCAATCATTTCGCAGAAAAGGGGATTACCGGTTTCGCCATGAATTCGGGTGGATCTCATCTATTTCCTTTTGGCAATATCGCGATGACACATGCATATCATTCAAGCTCTTTTCCGGATGGAACATATGGAGGTAATCCAAATGGTTTTGTGATTCAAGCAGAAGGAAAGACCATATACTATTCCGGTGATACTGCAATTTCTTCTGATTTTGCATTATTGAGCGAGCGATATGATATTGATCTCGCAATTCTCCCTATAGGAAATGTATTTACTATGGACTATTTCGATGCCGAAAGAGCTTGTAAGATGCTCAAAGCTAGAAAATGTATGGGAGTGCATTTTGATACATTTCCGCCAATCAAGATTGATCACGATATTGTTCGTACATATATGAAATTGAAAGGTCAAGACTTCTTCTTACCCAATATTGGAGTGCAATTTGATCTTTGATGCGATTCCTATGTACATATAGTCTTTCTTTGCTCTGTTTCATCACACAAGTATTTGCTCAAGATGGAGCTATTCGATGTTCACCATTCATAGATACGAGTGATGTCAGAATCGGTCCGGCTGTGAAAACATGGATGCACTATTTGAATTCATCTCCTGATTCATTGCAAGAACATCCACTATGGACAATGAAAGATCGCAATGAAAGGTATTCCTTTGATCCGGCAAGAGTTTGGGTATTCCAATCCAAAGAATTCATGCGTGCATATCCACCTCTCATCATTGGTGCTGAAGAAGTGCATAAGAATACAATGCTGATCAAAACATTATTTCAAGGTTATGATTCCTTGGGTACTACACTCCCAATTGCAACATATCGGGTCTTTGCACATGTTCATGATGAACAATGGCAATTGGAATCCGTCATTGAAACAATGACAGAAGAGTGGAATACGAAAAGCATCGGTGGGATTACATTTTATATGTCACCAAAACATAAGTATTCATCTTCAATTGCAAGAAGAGCGGTTCGATTTTGTGATTCACTCACGGCTTTATTTGATTTGCCTGATATCGAAGAAGCTCGATATTATGTGACTACATCTCGTGATGAATTAGCTTCTATTCTTGGATTTGATTTTTATGTCTCTACGCCACAAGGTTTGACATATCCAGAGAAAGATTGGGTATTCACGGCACTTGATACTGAATTTCATGCGCATGAACTTGTACATTTGATATTTAGGTCTTTCTCTCATACGCATCCATTCATCGCCGAGGGTTTATCCACTTGGCTTGGGGGAAGTTTAGGACAAAATCTCAAAGCATTGAAACAACAATTGTCTCTTGATTATGTGAGAAGACCCGGAGATTTGACAATAGAAAAAGTGCTCGAGGCGGGTCAAAAAGAATCTTTGGCATATTATACTATTGGTGCATTGATTTGCCGGCAAGTCTTTCTTCTGCGTGGAGGCTCAGGGCTGAAAACATTCTTACATGATGCATCGATTGAAACGAGGAGTTTACCTCATATCATTGCCAAGCATTTATCGATTCATATAGAAGAAATTGACCCATTCATTAGAACTGCATTATTGGATGCACATACTTTGGGAAGTGATTGACATGAAACAATTAGTCGTATTTCTCCTGATACTCTTGATGAGCTCAGATATCATTGCTCAAGATTCCATAGATGGACATCCACAAGGCTTCAGACCAATGGTCGGATTCTCTTTACCTGAATTATTGCATATTGGTACGCGATATCAGATGAATGATATGCAATATGGACTTAGTATTGGTTCATTTCCCGCTGATAATGAAAGCATCATTACATATTCTGCAGATATCATGTGGCATCTGTTTGGTGAGAAAAATGCATTGAACATTAAACCTTGGTATGGCAAAATCGGCTATACATTCATGCGTGAAGAAACTGATTTTGAAATCAATACATGGTCTTATGCTCAT
>JALRFC010000339.1 GCA_023253875.1 Candidatus Kapaibacterium sp. | reverse complement strand
CATTCTTCGTATCTGTCTATTCAGTCCTTGAATGAGAGTGATTCGAAATGTATTGGGAGTGATCAGTTCAATCTTACATTTTTTTGTCATGACTCCAAGCATAGGAACACCATTTGCCATGGATTCAATCACAGATTGAGTGAGTGGTTTATTGACAGTCACCACATATTCTTTTTCATGATTATTCCCTGCTCGCAAAATCTTATTAACAAGGTCTCCATTATTCGTTAGGAATATCAATCCCTGAGAATCCTTATCCAGTCTCCCGATTGGAAATATTCTTTTGCTATGATTTACGAATCGAATGATATTGTGAGGTACTTCTTCATCAGTAGTGGATTCAATTCCCACAGGTTTATTCAATGCGATGAAGATGATATCATCACCTTTTCTGGGCTCAAGTGCTATCCCATTCACTACGACTCTATCACCCACATGTACCTGATCCCCAATCATCGCCTTTTTCTTATTGATAAACACTCGACCTCTTTCAATATGCTCATCAGCTTCACGCCGTGAACACATACCGCTTTCGCTGATGAATTTATTGAGTCTTATGGAATTAGATTTCATAAAGGAGAATGTGAGTAGAACTGAAGAATGGTACAATCTACAGTATTTGTCCAATATCAAAAATAGGAGAATGCTGTAAACAGAGTATGTGTAGACAGCAAATAAAGTGTTCATTTACTGTAGACTTACAGTGTTTTCGCATAGAGAAAACAATCTCTTTTTGATCCATCTTTGTGAAGTAACGCTTTTTGTAATAATCCTTCTTTCCTATAACCACTTTTAATTGCCACTTTTTCACTGCCAATATTCTCGGGTAGCATAAGCAATTCAAAGCGGGTCATCCGCAATTCTTGCATACAAATCTCTTCTAATAATCGTACTGCTTCAGTGGCTATTCCTTGTCCCCAATATGCTTCGTCAATGAAATACCCTATTTCACCGATATACGATCTGTGTTGATTGATTTTTACACCTATACCTCCAATAATATCATCACCTTTCAAGATAGTATAATTCCATTCTTTATGTTCACTAAAGCGTTTCTCATTGCCTTCCAGCCAAGCAATCTCTGCTTCTACAGATTCGGGTTGAGAACCAAAATAGTGGAAATTGGGATTATTCAATATCTCGAAGAAGCGCTGGGCATCACGTATTTGTTGTAATCTCAGAATAATCATGGGATAGATTCAAGAGTAGTTTTCATTGATAATACACTTTTATTTGAATACAATGTATAAAAAAACCGATAACTACATTGTGTAATTATCGGTTGAATGAACCTGTTTGAACAGGGTTGCGGAGGAAGAGATTGGAACAATTGGCTTACACACATCCATCATCATCACATCCAATCATCATCTCAAGGATTTCCTCTATCAACTTTCAATTCGAAAGTAAGCGGATTTCATACAATCATCTAACCATCGTCACATCACCATCATTCCATTCTCTCAATATCCTTCTCACCTTTGTCACCAAGTATGGAAAGATATTCAATCTAGCACATACATCACGTACAGAAATTTCACGGTTCAGTTGTAAAGCAATCTCTTGTGAATGGAGTGTAATTGAAGGAAGATGTCACATATCAATATCAATCTTTATACTTGATAATATCCCCTTCTAATGTAAATGTCGTTACTCCAAACGGTATGCCGAGTGCTATAAGTGGAGTTAATAATATTGCAGACACACCTGAGAGTATTCCACTACCACTGTTTCCAGGTTCAATCT
>JALRFC010000338.1 GCA_023253875.1 Candidatus Kapaibacterium sp. | reverse complement strand
GAAATGATGGAGAAGAATATAAAATGTGGTGTCATAGTAATTGAATGATCGTAGTACGAAGTATAAGACACATTAAGTCTCAAGAGGTTTCACTTGCGAGCGATCATTCAGAAAAAAAACTTTGAAAAAGATGAGATCGGGAATAATGACAAGAACGAGAGAACCCGTATCTCTTGTGAACCATGTGGCAAAACCCTCGGCAGGTACAAGTGCTTTCACGATTTGTCCGGTCAGAGTCCACATGATGATGAATACCAAAAAGAAAATGGCAATGGCCATAAAGCCTTCACGCAATTTGCCTTCTTGCCATCGTTTTGTGAAGGCATAGAGTCCGGCCATTGCATGTACATGAAATATGAAGAGTTCGATCATGTGAACTGAAAGTGTTGTTTGACAATAAACATGGTAAAATTATGGAATTGAACGAGAAATTCTGCGTTCTGTGCACAAGTCTTCCAAATGAAGAAACCGCTCATACTATGGCTCAAAGCATCATTGCATCAAAATTGGCTTTTTGTTGCTGGATTCGACCTTCTCATATAGCCATCTATTCCTGGGCTGGCATTATGCAAGAAGACTCCGAAGTGGAGTTGATGTGCAAGACTTTTCCCGAAAAAACAGAGGCATTGCGAGTATTTATAAAGTCCAATCATTCTTATGAAATTCCCTATATCGGTGAATTTGAGGGTATATTGAGTACTGAAGACTATATACAATGGGCAAAAGGAGTTATTTCACCAAATATCTAGGGGACAGCAATGAAGAAGAATATGAATGTGCAATCCGGAGAAGTATCCATGATATCCGAAAAAATGCGCTCTGAGCGTTCCATTCGGGAGTGGCGAAAAGATGAAAGACCTCGTGAGCGATTATTGAATTATGGTCCGAATACCATCAGTGACAGTGAATTATTGGCGATTTTGATTGGTACGGGTTCGCATGGAATAACTGCATTGGACATTGCCCGAAATATGTTGGACAATTATCAGAGCATCATGGATTTGGGTTCAAGATCAATTCAGGAATTATGTTCAATCAAGGGCATGGGAATGGCAAAGGCAATCGGCATAGCGGCAGCTTTTGAGCTCAGCAGGCGATTTCAGCAAGAGTCATTCAATCCAGGTAGCATATTGCAATCACCGGATGATGTTGCGAGATATTTCATTCCTAGAATGCGTGGGGCAAGAACGGAGAGTTTTTACATAGCTTTATTAAATACGTCAAACATTGTATTTTCAACAAAGAAAATCAGCGAGGGCTCTTTAAATTCGAGCATTGTGCATCCTCGCGAGGTATTTCGGACGGCGATTATCGAGAGTGCTGCATCCATCATTGCATTGCATAATCATCCATCCGGGAATACAGAACCGAGCAATGAGGATATATCACTTACTGAGCAATTGCGACAAGTCGGCAATATGATGCATATTCCTTTGCTGGATCATATCATCATTGCGGGTGATACTTATACAAGTTTGCGTGAAAGAGGTTGTTTTCCCTAGGAAGAATATGGGTTTTTCGATAGTTGAAACATATTTGAATGGCATTCATCTTATCAAGGCCGATGTCTATGAAGATGATCGCGGTTTATTCATGGAGTCATATCATAAGGACTCTTTTGCCGAATTGGGTATCAATGAGGAATTTGTACAAGAAAATCATTCCATTTCGGCTTTGGGCGTAATTCGCGGCATGCATTTTCAGTGGGATAAACCCATGGGTAAATTACTTAGAGTGACTTCCGGCAGGGCACATATTGTGG
>JALRFC010000337.1 GCA_023253875.1 Candidatus Kapaibacterium sp. | reverse complement strand
TTCCAAATAAGCGTTCCATCATAATCGCAGCAATGAATTTGGATTGTGCCAATTCAGTGAAACCAATCACTTGCACATAGGCCAGATTTGCCAGGAGATAGATTCCAATGATGATCACCACACCGAGTATGATTGCTCTAGGCAATATCGTATCATTGTTTCTTACTTCACCACCAAAGTTGATGGTTTGTTGATAGCCACCATAAGTGAATGAAACTGCTATCAGGGCAAGACCAAATGATTCCCAAATACCTCCTGAATGAGACTGAATAGCTGTCATGGTTTCTGTTGGCGGCAATATTCCCAATGCTGAAATAATTGCGCCAAGCATGAGTAATTTGATAACCATCAAGATATTCTGTACGGTTGCACTTGTGCGGAGTCCAAGAAGATTAAGTCCATAGAGCACAATGATGAATATGGATGCTATGATTGTACTTGGCAAACCCATCGCATAGGGCATCACATATTCCGCACCAATGATTGCTACGCCTGCAATGGAGGCCGCATTCGAAACAAGAATGATAATATTGATTGCAAATGCAAGTGTGGGAGAATATGCTTTTGCAAAGATTGAATAATATGCTCCGCTCACGGGCATTCGTTTTCCAATCTCCGCATAACCGATGGCTCCGCATAATGCTATCAATCCACCCACAATCCATGCTGCATAGTAGATCTCTTCACTTCCGGCCCTTTGTGCAACAGTAGCCGGAGCACGAAAAATACCCATGCCAATCACCAGTGAGATGACCATCATCGTGATATCGAAGAAGCGGAGTTGTTGCTTTTGCATATTCATGTAGATAAGTCCTAGAATTCTTACTGTAAAATTAGACAAATCACTCAATTCCTATTACATTTCTATATAATTTCAGTATGCAAGATTCTGATTACATAGTTGATTATGTCTTTATTGGTTTGGGAGCAGCGAATTCCCTCATCATCAAGCAGATGCATGCTCATGATATGTTGAGTACTGCTTCATTAGTGATTATTGAGCCGGATGAGAAAGTATTGAATGATAAAACCTTCTGCTTTTGGGCAAAGAAAGAAGAAATCGAAGAATTGGGTTTTGCATCACTCATCAATCATTCTTGGGGAAGACTGGGCATCAATGAAGATGATCCACAGTCCGTATGGCCTTATACATATCATCATATATCCAGCTTGACTCTATATGATGACATTCGATCAATACTCTCTTCGTGCAATGTAGAATTCATCCGAGAGCGAGCAGAGAGTATTGAAAAGAATCCTAATGCTTCTATCCTAACTGTCAGAACGCTGAATCATATAGTCAATGCAAAACATGTATTTGATTCACGCCCTCCGCTGTGGAATTCTCCGCAATCAAATCAAACATTTCTATTGCAATCCTTTTACGGTTGGAGAATCACCACTGAAGAACCACAATTTGATACAGAAACTTTCACGATGATGGATTTTTCGGTTGATCAATCGAATGCAACGCAATTTGTCTATGTACTTCCTTTCTCCACAACTCATGCACTCATCGAATTGACACGCTTTGGAATCAGTCCGATTGATCATGCTTTTGCACAAGAACAATTGAAGGAATATTGTCGCGGGAAGCAATTCGGTTCATATGTTATTGAAACTGAAGAACAAGGCATAATCCCGATGTCTTCCTGCACATTGCAAGAGGAATCCAGATCACATGGATTATTCAGAACAGGAAGTGGCGCCGGAAAAGTTAAACCAAGTACGGGATATGCTTTCAAAGAAATGGCAAGAGATGCGGTTCATATTGTC
>JALRFC010000336.1 GCA_023253875.1 Candidatus Kapaibacterium sp. | reverse complement strand
TGATACTTGATTGATGCTGTACAAATCGGATCCGAAGAAAACTCTGAATTGGAGATAAGCAATTTCTTCACACAAGGATTACCCGGTTTTCCGGCAGCAACTCTATCATCACGAAGTTTTTGGGAACCACTTTTTCTAAAATGATTGAATGGAATGCCAAGTGGAGATGCACCGCTCAAATAATAATCATCGGGTTCTGCTGTTGCCAATGCATTGAGTGTGGAATCATCAACATTCGTTGCTTCAGGTACAAGCAGAAATGGACTTCCCCAGCCGGTACCGTCCAATTCATAATATTCCATCATGAATTGTTGTTCATGAGCCGTACCAATACCACCTTGATAGGTGATTCTTTGCATCGGCATCGCTGGAAAAGTAGTCTTTCCCAAAGCTTCCAAAGAAGCATTACACAATGTTAGCAATTCATCGCGAAGAGATTGTCTATTCTCTTTGAATGATTGCAATATCGGACCACACAGTAAACCATCGGTTGCAAAAGCATGTCCACCGCAATTCAAACCGGACTCAATACGGAACTCAGATACCCAAATTCCCTTTTTTGCAAGAATCTTCCCTTGAACCACAGCACTACGATAATCACTTACTTTGAGGATGACGCGCTTCTTAAGCGAACCACATTCTGTTGGATAAAAATCATCAAAAGCTGCGATGTAATTATAGAGTCTTGGATTATAACCAGCAGAAAAAACAATAGAAGAATTCAATGTGCTTTGAGCATAACCACGAAGTGCTGTCAATGCATCAGATTGCTCAACAGGCAATGGCTCACCTGTCTTGGTGGCACCTAAATTGTCCACCTTCGACATAATATTCACATCGATATAGCCAGGAATAATCGCATTTCTGAGCTCTGCTTCAATCGCTGTACGCTCAGGTGATTCATCCATCAGAAGCATATTGCGATATTTTGCCTTGACGGGAGAGGATTCAGGCAGTAATTCAAAATACTTGACAATTTCAGATCCAAAGACAAAAGCTTCATTACGGATTGCTTCAATCTTTTTATGTACCAATACATCAAGCAAATTGCAATAGGCAGTAATACGTTTGGCCCTGGAATCAAATTCTTTCTTATCAACCGGCACGAATTCAATGCCATTCTTCTTTGCATGATGCTCTCTCATCATCTCAAGCAAATCTTCTTCCATAATGGAAACAACAGAAGAAATACCATAATGAGCAACTTTTAATGGCGTGTCAACCGAAAACGATAATCCCATCACCGGGATATGGAAATCATGTATATAGTTCATGCATTCATCAATATTTAACTAGAATATGCCCATAAAACTACGAATAATGGACTGAATGAAATAGAGGAATTTTTCCAATAAATGACATTGGTCATAGAATACCAATTGATATCTCAAGAATTTCGCCATAGTGAATCCTAAAACTGAGGAATATCTCATGAGCGAACGCATGAAAACTCTTACCGAACCATTCAAAATCAAAATGGTGGAAAAACTCCGTATCACCAGCCGCGAATACCGTATTGAACAACTGAACAAAGCCGGATATAATCCCTTCCTATTACATTCATCAGATGTTTTTATTGATTTTCTCACAGATAGTGGAACTGGTGCCATGAGCGATGAACAATGGGCTGGTATCATGATTGGTGATGAAAGTTATGCTGGTGCCAGAAGCTGGGAACATCTAGAAGCTGAATCAAAAGATTTGACAGGAATGCCTCATATATTACCAACTCATCAAGGAAGAGCCGCTGAACGCATTCTATATGGCATTTTAGGAGGGAA
>JALRFC010000335.1 GCA_023253875.1 Candidatus Kapaibacterium sp. | reverse complement strand
TATACACTTGGATCTTTAACTTCTTTATAACCGAGCGACAATTCATGTGAGCTAAGTGGGGTTTCAATTGTTGGAGATTGAGGAACTACTTTATATCCTTTATAAATCAGTCCTTTGTCAAAAAAGGTTTTGAGAGCCCACCAAACGGACTCAACATATTCATTTGTACAGGTGATATAGGCTGAATTCATGTCTACCCAAAAACCCATTCTTTGAGTAAACTCGCCCCATCCCATATCTCTTTCTATATTACTAAAGACAAATTCTCTGCAAGTAGCATTGAATGTATCAATACCCATCTGTTCAATTTCAGATTTATTGACCAATCCCAATTGTTTTTCAACTGCAATTTCAACCGGTAAACCATGTGTATCCCATCCGGCTTGTCTGCGGACATAATGACCAGTCATTGTCTTATATCTGCATATCAAATCCTTATCAGTTCTTGCCATCAAATGATGAATTCCGGGATTCCCATTAACTGTAGGAGGACCTTCAAAGAAACTGAATATGGGTGCACCGGCTCTAGCAGTCAATGATTGTTCAAAAATTGAATGTTCGTCCCAAAAAGCAAGAATATCTTTTTCTAAATCAGGATAATGAAGTTTTTCTGGTAGTGGTTGATACATGGAGTATCCAAACAATTCTACATGAGATGAATTAAGAGATCAGGAACATACATGATCAAGATGCTGCTCACTGATCATACATTTTTACAAACATGGCAATTATAGTGATTTTTCATTGTAATTACCAACAAAAACAAGAGGTTCAATACAAGAAAGAACGATAAAGAGTCATAAATATAGAACCCGAATGCGTATTTTTGCAATGCAGTATATGTTCCTTTTCAACACATGAATCCAATCATGAAAGACATCCATGTATGTGGCATAGGCCATGCTCTCGTAGATATTGAATTTGCAATTGATGAAGATACATTTGAATCATTGGGATTAACCAAAGGCTCTATGTCATTAGTCTCTGAAGAAGAACAAACAGCAGTCATTGCAACATTATCACAAAGAACACATCATCGTTCAAGTGGTGGATCAGCTGCGAATACGATTATTGCTATAGGTCAATTTGGAGGAAAGGCTGCATATAAGACCATCTTAGGTGATGATTCTTTTGGTGCATTTTATGCCAAAGAGTTTCGTGATCTAGGAATTATTTTGGATGCAGAGATAAAAGAGCATTCCAAAACCGGTACCTGTTTAGTTCTGATTACACCAGATGCAGAACGCACTATGATGACTTCACTTGGCGTGAATAGTACCTATAATCGAGATCATTTGGTAGAAGAAACAATCTCTCGATCTGAGTGGCTCTATGTTGAAGGGTATCGTTTAACAGAGCCAGGTGGAGCAGATGCGATTAGAGAAGCTGTTATACTTGCCAAAAAACATGATACCAAGATTGCTTTTACGTATTCTGACTCATTCGTGGTCAATGTCTTTCGTGACATTGTGGAAGAGATTGCATCATTTACTGATCTTGTATTCTGTAATGAATCTGAAGCGATGGCATATACTAAAACAGATGATCATGAAGAAGCATTTAAGAAGTTAACTGCAAGTTTTCCTCATACTGTCATGACTCGTGGCAAACATGGATCTGAATTATTGGTATTTGGTCAAAGACATTCAATCCCGGCATATGAGGTCACAGCAATAGATACAACCGGTGCCGGAGATATGTATGCAGGTGGCTTGCTCTATGGATTAACGCAAGGATATTCAGTACTTCGTTCCGGACACTTGGCATCCTATGCATCTTCTCGTGTGGTTGCTCAATTTGGTGCCCGATTGAAAGAATCACCTG
>JALRFC010000334.1 GCA_023253875.1 Candidatus Kapaibacterium sp. | reverse complement strand
AAGCTGAATCTGGCATTTATTGGAATGATCCATCTTTATCTTTACAATGGGATCTCTATCTTAATGGTAATCAACCAATTATATCAGAAAAAGATCAAAAGGCTCAACTTTTGCAAGATTGGTTGCAAAAACCAGAATCATTACTGTTTTGATCATCACAAAAGATTTTATTTTGTGAGTTCACGAATAAACCATATTTTAGCCATCTGTTTTATATGAAACACCAATTGGTTCGGTAGCTCAGTTGGTAGAGCAGCGGACTGAAAATCCGCGTGTCGGGGGTTCAATTCCCTCCCGAACCACGTAAAACAAAGGCATCCCATTGGGATGCCTTTTGTGTTTTTTGGATTATGTCAGTATTCTCAATTCACAATCACTTTCTCAATAAACACCTCATTATTCATACGAACTCTGAGCATATACATCCCGGAACTCAAACCTTGAACAGGAATCGTGCATGATTCACTTCCCGCTTGCAAAGTATGGGAATAATGAACTGAACCGAGAATATCGAGTAATTCGATTGAAACATCTTGATTTAGTATTTCAGCGAAACGTACAAGGAACTGATAAGATTCTCCTGTAGGGTTGGGAGAGATGGAAATACCGTCAGCTTCATGAGATTCATCAACGCTTACATTTGTACGAATTGACAAAGTTGCTATGTCTGTTGTATCATAACAGCCATTGGTAGTGAGTATGCAGCGGAATGGTTGATTATGATTGAACAATGTACAATTCAATACATTCAATACCGGTGTTTTTGTGCCAAGATATTGGAATATATCTTGTATATCCTGAAATCCCGTGCCGAGATTTGTTTGCCACTGATAACGTGTTCTTTCATTGTTTGTAGCTGCTGCAAAAATTGCATTTGTTTGAATCAAAACTACTGTGTCTTTGGGTGATTCGACAATAACTTTTGCCGGTTGACCTATCGTGATTGATGTTTCTGCAATACATCCTTTTGCATCAATAACTACGGCAGTATATGTTCCGGCACCAACACCGACAACTCTTTCAGTATAGCTGACAGGTTGTGTATTCCAAACAACAGTATATGGCGGTGTTCCGCCTATTGGAGTAGGGATGCTGATAATACCATCCGAGAAGCCATAACAGCTTATTTGATTTTCTATGATCGCCGAATCTACTTCTACAGCAGAACTAGGTTGCGTTATATTCACATTGGATTGTGCGATACAACCTTTTGAATCTGTAACTGTAACGGTATATGAACCTGCTTTGAGATCTATTGCATTTTGCGTCTTTTGTTCAGGGACGGTATTCCATGAATATGTATATGGAGGTGTACCACCGGTAGGATTCGAAACACTTGCAGAACCACCTGATTCGCCAAAGCAATCAACATTCTTTATAACCGAAGCAATGACATTCGTGATTGCGGGTGGCTGAGTGATTGTGATACTTGCTGTGGCTATGGAATCACGAGAATCCTTGACTGTCACAGTATACGTACCGGCACTGAGATTTGTTGCTGTCTGTGTTGTTTGAGCAGGAGTAGTATTCCATGCATAGGTATATGGCCCGATCCCACCTTCATGTGTGACTGTTGCAATGCCATCATTGCCGCCAAAACAAGAAACAGTGGAAATTGTTTTTACGGTCGGGATAATTGGGATGGTATCAACTACAATTCCGGAATTATACAAAGCGGTAATCTCTTGTTGTGTTAAAGCTCTATTCCAGATGCCAATATCATCTACTTTACCATTCAACCAGTATGGCCAAGTAGAATTTGCGGCCATCGTTCCAAAAAACAAGTTTTCATTATTGACACCTTGAATGTTACTTGGATAACCTACTATA
>JALRFC010000333.1 GCA_023253875.1 Candidatus Kapaibacterium sp. | reverse complement strand
AGCACTGAAAGCAGCGGCCAGACAATTACGATTGCGTGATATAGGTGGAATGATCATCATAGATTTCATTGATATGCAAATAGAAGAGAATCGCAAGAAAATCTATAATGAAATGAAGCGGGAATTATCGAGGGATAGAGCCAAAACTGTCGTCTATCCAATAACACAATTGGGGCTCTTGCAGATTACCAGACAAAGAATTCGTCAAGCGATATCCGAGAGACTTTCAGATACTTGTCCTACTTGTAATGGAGCGGGGCGTATTCATTCTCGATCATTGATTTTCCAAGAAATTGAACACTGGATTCGATTATTCCGAGCTCAACAGTTGGATTTTGGCATAGAATTGCATGTACATCCAGATATGGCGGCTTATCTCACCAAGGGCCCGATATCCAGATTGTCCAAACTCATGATCAAATATCTCATTCGTATTCGACTCAATATCAATGAACGATTGACTCCGGATGATTTTCGTTTTTATTCGATGAAAACTTTTACCGATATTACCGCTGATTATTTGTTGTAAGAGGTATAGCATGGCAACAGAACATTATCAGGAATTGCTCAAGCTTGTTCAGAGCTTTGAAAAGGACTTCGACAAGTTCTACAATGCACGCAATAAAGAGGCTGGTGTTCGCCTCCGCAAGCACATGCAAACTTTGCGTGAGGCCGCTCGAAATATTCGTGATGATGTGCAGAATGCGAAAACATCATTCCCAATCAAAAGGGAGGACTTATCACTTCGCAATGCACAACGCAATCCTGCTTCAAAACATCCTGACCAGGAACAGGGTTGATTTCTTTCATTTGCATTTCAGAAAGCAAATGAATCATCATGAATGAAGAATACAGCACATGGACTTACGGCTCTTATTGATCCTCATTGGGATTATTGTCAGTTTCCTTACTCTCGCTTTCATCGTAACTTTTCAGGTTCGAAGAAGCGTTAAAAAGGGCATTCGCACTTTGCGTGAAATGTCTATAGGCAGTACATCCAATATTTCGATAGAGGGAGCTCTCCAATCCTGTCCTGAACCTGTGAAGCAGTATCTCCGTAAGGCAATTGGAGATACCAAGCGCATGATTCACTTTGCAAGTATCAAACAAATCGGAGAGTTTCGCACATCACCCGATGGTGATTGGTCACCCTCCAGAGCTGATGGCCACTATCTTGCAACAAAACCCGGATTCATTTGGAAGGCTCGTTTTGGTGGCAATATCATTCCTTCGAAAATTGCATGGCTCGAACTCCTTGATGGAAAAGGATTTGGATCGGTGAAATTTTTGGGATTATTCACGCTTTTGAATCCTTCAGGACATGAAGCCGATACCTCATTACTCACGAGATATCTCATGGAAGCCATCTGGTTTCCAACCGCACTCATTCCAACCAATCTTCTTACTTGGCGAGAAATTGATTCCCATAGAGCCGAAGCAGTTTTACATTATGGATCAATACATGTGTCTGCCATTTTTGTGTTCAATGATGAATACGATATCATTGAAATCATTACAGAAGATAAATACAGGGATTTTCGCAGCTCTTTTGAAAAGGCTACATTCACCTTAAAATGCTCATCTCATGCGATACATGATGGCATGCGCATTCCCACAAAGGTTGAATTTGTGTGGAATCTCACATCGGGTGATTTCTCTTATGGGAAATATTCAATCTCTACAATTCAGTATGAATACTGATGGAACCATTTTCATAATTCCGGACTTATCTACATGGGCTTTTGCTCCACAAAAAACACTATATTTGCCCATGTTTTTTCAATGATGTTTGAAGGCCTATAATTCATGTATACTATTCCTCATCTTGTTCTT
>JALRFC010000332.1 GCA_023253875.1 Candidatus Kapaibacterium sp. | reverse complement strand
CATCCACTCTTATCCAAACACATACCATGGAAGTTGCAATACTGATTGTGTACTTTATCTCCCTCAGTATCCTTTTCGCATTTGGTCTTCACGGCCTAGTGATGATTTATTATTATCACAAAACCAGAGCTTATGCCACTCCTGATCTCGAGATTCCGACTGAACTTCCAATGGTAACGGTGCAATTACCGGTCTTCAATGAGGTGTATGTCATTGAACGACTCGTCAATGCTGTTTGTGAAATGGAGTATCCCAAAGACAAATTAGAAATCCAATTGCTTGATGATTCCACCGATGAAACTGTTGAAGTGTCACGCCGTTTGGTGGCCGAATGGGCTTCTCGTGGTTTTGACATTAAACATATACATCGCATCGACAGATCCGGTTTCAAGGCAGGTGCTTTGAAGAGTGGTCTCGAAAAAGCCAAAGGCGAGTTCGTAGCGATTTTCGATGCTGACTTCGTTCCCAAAAAAGACTTCTTGATGAAAACGATTCCACATTTCCGTAATGATGGTGTCGGCATGGTGCAAACACGCTGGGAACATTTGAATGAAGATTATTCCTATCTCACACGCGCTCAAGCATTGGCTTTGGATGGTCATTTCGTGATCGAACAACAAGTGCGCAATAAAGCAGGATTCTTTATCAATTTCAATGGAACGGCCGGAATTTGGAGGAAGTCCTGCATCGAGGATGCGGGAAATTGGCATGCAGACACTTTGGCCGAAGATTTGGACTTGAGTTATCGCGCTCAGTTACGTGGTTGGAAATTCGTGTTTTTGAATGATGTTACTTCTCCGGCAGAATTACCGGCAGATATCAATGGCTTGAAAACCCAGCAATTCCGTTGGACAAAAGGCGCAGTGGAAACAGCGAAGAAATTATTGCCACTCGTATGGAAGTCCAAACTTCCAATGAAAATCAAATTGGAATGTACCGTTCATTTGACCAGTAATATCGTTTTTCCATTCATTCTTCTGACTGCATTTTTGAATGTGCCTTTGGTAGTGATCAAAAATACCGTTGAAGGTTATGATTCCATCTTCACGATGATGGGAATTTTTGTTCTTGCATCCATCAGCACATTCATGTTCTATATGTATGCACAAAGAGCGATTCACCTCGATTGGCGTCGTAGATTGATGCTATTCCCGGTCTTCATGGCAGGTAGCATGGGCTTTGCGGTGAATAATACCAAAGCAGTATTTGAGGCATTGACCGGTAAAAAATCAGCATTTCTTCGTACTCCGAAATATAAAATCGTTGGTGCGGATGGTGATTGGAAGAAAAAGAAATATGTCCAGAAGAAGATTGGTGGTGCAGTATTCATGGAATTATTCTTCACTTTGTATTTCATCGTGGGTATTTCGATTTCACTCTTCTATCTAGAAATCGCCGCTATTCCATTCCAATTGCTATTCTTGGCCGGATTTGGTACTGTAGGTGCATTGTCACTCAGACATGCACTCGAGAGTTAAGATTCCACCTATCCAAGACTCTGAAATTCTGTAATTTTGAAGGTGTTCGACTGAATCGGACACCTTTTTTATTGAGGAAATATCATGAAACTCATCACTTTTCAGCCGGCTCCAAATGTGGAGCGTTTGGGATTTCTTTTGAATGATCGTGTATTTGACATTGCTTCCATGCGCGATGCGATTCATTCCAATGATCAATTCACATTGCCATATTTGCCTTCGGATATACTATCATTTCTGAAACTTGGTACTCCTGCAATGCATGATGCCAAAGTCTTGAATGATCTGGCACCTTCTATGATGGACATGGGTATCCCCATTTCCGAAGTCAAATTGATGTCACCCGTTCCAAGACCAACC
>JALRFC010000331.1 GCA_023253875.1 Candidatus Kapaibacterium sp. | reverse complement strand
CATGATTAAGGCAGTATTTGCTAATCAACGCAAGCCATGCGTTGGACGGGAGCGGATATGTCTAGAGCTTTGGTGCTCAACGCGACATACGAAATCTTTGTACATTCCATTCGATGATATACTGTGGTGTCCACAAAATTTGGAATCACAATTGGCTCATGGATGGTTTTGAATCCGGTGACTGTTTTATCGGCCAAAAACTTCGAAACAGCAGTTACGGCATCAGATTGATCAAGTGAAAATTTAACGAGTGGAAGGAATGTTGGTTCAAGACCAATCAAAGTGATATCGGTTCCATGTAATGTGGTCACCAATTGTACATCTTTTTCTTCTTTGAGTATTTCTTTTGCCAAATATCCACTGATGGCATGCGGTATTGCATAATGTACATGCAGAATATCAAGTTGTTCATAGCGAATGACATCAATGATTTTACCTGCAAGCGCTAAAGAGTATAGTGGAAATTCGAAAAGTGGATAATGTGGTTGTTCTACTTCATGATAAAAGATATTATCCTGAAAACGATCCAATCGCATCGGTTGGGCATAGGTGATGAAATGTACTTCATGACCTCTCTTGGCCAATTCAATGCCAAGCTCTGTGGCAATGACGCCACTTCCGCCATAGGTCGGATAACAAACAATACCTATCTT
Organism: Candidatus Kapaibacterium sp.; assembly: GCA_023253875.1. GTDB lineage: Bacteria > Bacteroidota > Ignavibacteria > Kapaibacteriales > UBA961 > UBA961. The sequence goes on along the minus strand of JALRFC010000331.1, from coordinate 1,190 downwards.
CATTGTGTACTTACTTTGTGATGAGATGAATTCTAGTCCGACAGATTTTTACTATACGATTCAACAACGAGAGAGAGCGTCCATCAAGGTTCGTGGTTCAGAATTTATTGCAACTGCCATTCCGGTCACTTCCAAAGATCAAGCAATAAAAGAGCTCGAATCATTACGTTCTGAATATTGGGATGCAACACATAATTGTTTTGCATATAGAATCGGCAAAGGAGGTCTGGAATTCAGAACATCTGATGATGGAGAGCCATCTGGTTCAGCAGGCAAACCAATCCTATTCGTCCTACACAAGTATGATGTATCAGATATTCTGATGGTTATCACTCGATATTATGGCGGAACGAAATTAGGCGTTGGCGGATTAGCCAGGGCATATTCGGATGCTAGTTCTGCAGCACTCGAATTATGTGTGAAATTACCCGTCTATTCAGCCAAAGATATCAGAGTGATGTGCATCTATGAAGATGTTGCCATTGTTCGTAGAATCATAGATACCTATGCAATCAACTCGGATTCTGAATATCGCGATGCCGTTGAATTCATCGCACGCATACCTGAATCTCAATGCGAATCATTCATGAATGAAATCATTTCGGCTACATCCGGTAGAGCCGGAGCAATGATCATTCAAGCAGAGGATTGATTAAGACAATATGCTGGCCAATGTATCCATATATGCTGTATGAGCTTCAGTTAGGGTAATCGAAAATGTCATACCATTTATAGAGTGCCCACCTGTCAACCCAAGCTTTTGCAATGGAATACCTGCTTCATCAGCAATTGCTTGTACTGTTTCAAATTGACTTGGTCTCATTGATATAACAATGCGATTTTGTGCTTCACCGAAAAGACTCGCTGCATTTTCTTCAAATGGCAAATCAAGTACTGCACCTATGCCATTCGCCAAACATGATTCTGCTATTGCAATTGCAAGTCCGCCTTCGGCTGTATCATGTGCGCTGAGCACTAGATCATGTTGAATCAATTGTATGATTGTTTTTTGCAATATCACTTCACGATCCAATGAAAATACGGGGGCATTTCCTGCGACAGTGCCGGTTTTCATTTTGAGTAATTCCGAACCTTCGAGTCCACCTTCCTGCCAACCAAGAAGTGCAATGATGGCATCTTCTTCGGTGAATCCTGCTCCAACTGTATGAGTCAAATCTGATATCAAACCA
>JALRFC010000330.1 GCA_023253875.1 Candidatus Kapaibacterium sp. | reverse complement strand
CAATGCTCGAAGATATCGCAATCCTCACCGGCGGTACTGTGATCAGCGAAGAAAAAGGATATAAACTCGACACTGCAACAGTTGAATATCTTGGTACTGCGAAGAAAATCACGATTGACAAAGACAATACGACAATCGTAGAAGGTGCAGGTTTGACTGATGATATCAAAAAGCGCATCAATGAGATCAAATCACAAATAGAGAAAACCTCCAGTGATTATGATCGTGAGAAATTGCAAGAACGTCTTGCAAAACTCTCAGGTGGTGTTGCAGTTCTCAAAATCGGTGCATCCACCGAAGTTGAAATGAAAGAAAAGAAAGCACGTGTTGAAGATGCATTGCATGCAACTCGCGCTGCAGTTGAAGAAGGTATCGTTCCAGGTGGCGGTGTTGCATATTTGCGCGCTGTGAAAGTACTTGACGGTCTTCGTGGTGACAATCATGATCAAGATACAGGTATTGCAATCATTCGTCGTGCGGTTGAAGAGCCGATTCGTCAAATTGTGACAAATGCAGGTCTTGAAGCATCCGTAATTGCAAATCGCATCAAAGAAGGTACAGGTTCTGATGGCTTCAATGCTCGCACAGAGCAATATGAAGACTTGATCAAAGCTGGCGTCATCGATCCAACGAAAGTATCACGCGTTGCTCTTGAAAATGCTGCTTCCGTTTCCAGCTTGCTCCTCACAACCGAGGCAACAATCGTTGAGAAACCTGAGCCTGAAAAACCAATGCCTGCAATGCCTCATGGTGGTATGGACTATTAATAGATAGTTTTCCATACGGTATATACAATAATGGCTCTCAGAAATGAGAGCCATTATTATTTAGAGTATTCCTGCTTGAATCAAAGCTAGTCTGAGTTTTTCTTTATTCTCAGGCAATAAAGGTTGCATCGGGAGGCGATAATTCTCCTCACATATACCCAACATAGAAAGAATCCCTTTAACCGGAATTGGATTAGTTTCAATAAAATTGAGTCGCATCAAATCAAACAGAGTATAATGTAATGATCGTGCTTTTTCAAAATCACCCGACAGAGCCGCATTGATGCATGCACCAAATTGAGCGGGAGCATAATTCGAAAGTACTGAAATAACACCATGTCCACCAGCAGCAATAATGGGAAGCGCTAGTGAATCATCACCGGCGAGTAATGTGAAATGCGCGGGACGATGTTTGATAATTTCCATCATTTGCTCCAAATCTGCAGATGCTTCTTTTGTGGCAATAATATGAGTGTATGTTTCTGCCAATTGCAATTGTGTTTCGGCGGTAACATTGGATGCTGTTCTTCCGGGAACATTATAGAGGATTTGCGGAATATCGCATGACTCTGCAATGGCAGAAAAATGAGCTATTAATCCGCGTTGTGTGGGCTTATTATAAAATGGGGAAACAAGCAATACAGCATCCGCGCCAATCGACTTGGCTTCTTGAGTAAGTGCAATTGCAGCGGCTGTATCATTCGAGCCTGTCCCTGCAATGACGGGTACTCTGCCGGAGGTATGCTCAACTGTGATGCGAATCACTTCACATTTTTCGGCAAAAGACATCGTTGCGCTCTCGCCCGTTGAACCACATGGTACTATCGCTGAGATATTTCCTGCTAATTGGAAATCTATCAGTTTCTTAAGCGATTCAACATCAATCGAACCATCCTTGTGCATAGGAGTCACAAGCGCTGTAATCGTACCAGTTAGAGGTAATGTCATCATACTATCTCTTACAATGAATATGCTGTTGTAAAGCCGATACTTGGCAAAACGGGGAATTCAAAATCAAAATTCAGCCAAGAATTTTTTGGTTTTTTTTCTATTTCTTGATGCATGGTTTGAAACATAAGTCC
>JALRFC010000032.1 GCA_023253875.1 Candidatus Kapaibacterium sp. | reverse complement strand
ACCACTGTTATTAAACAAGTGCCATCATTTCCCGCATCTGAAGCAATATATTTTACACCAGGTATACCATTAAGAGCACGTTCAAGGGGAATAACTACTGCCTTTATCATTAATTCGGCATTTGCACCCGGATATGCCACATTCACCGTAATGATTGGTGGATCTACAGCAGGGAATTCCCTGATGCCAAGATATGTATAACCGATGATGCCAAAGAGTACAATGACAATTGACATCACGATACTGAGAACGGGTCTTTCAATACTTATGGATGATAATTTCATGTGCGTTTTTTCAGTGGGAGTTCATTCATGAGATCTCGTAAGACAACCGATGCACAGAAGGCACCAAATGATGCAGGGATATAAGAGATTGTTCCATAATAGGAAACCTTATTCTGTGTATTCTCCGTCAAAGCCAATGCATGTTCGGAAACTTCTTCGGGTGAAAACACGGCAATGATTCCTTTGCGAATATCACTGCGATGCAGTCTTTTCTTGACATATCGAGCAAGTTTGCAATGATGCACTTTGCTGATATCATTGATTTCAATCATCGTTGGATCTGTTTTTCCACCGGCTCCCATGGAACTCACAATTGGATAGCCTTTTGCAAATGCTTTTTTGAGTAAACTTACTTTTGGCGCCACGGTATCAATGCAATCAACCACATAATCATACTGCACTTCCAATAACTCATCAGTGATATCTCGTTCAATAAAGGTTTTATGAACAGTCAATTGTAATTCCGGATTAATATCAAGAAGACGCTTTGCCATTACATCTGCCTTCCATTCACCATTTGTGGAAATGAGCGCTGGCAATTGTCTATTTCTATTGGTGGTGTCCACCGTGTCACCATCGACAATTGTCAATGCACCGATTCCACCTCTGACGAGAAATTCGGCGGCAAATGAACCTACACCGCCAAGACCAATGACCAAGACATGTTTATGTTGCAATGAAGAAATGTTTTCATCTCCATAAAGCAATGCAGTTCGACTATTCCAATGTGGGACCGTTGAAGTTGATTGTTCCATATACTTGCCGAGCATGTTGTATAAGTATGGTTGAAATCTCTTCGATGCTCATATCGAGCAGTTCCGAAGCTCTTTGATAGAGTGATTGTATTGCAATATCCTTGCCATCCGTTTCCAAAAAGAAGGGATATTCAGCTATTTTTCTGAAAAATGAGGAAATAGGATGTCGGTGATCCAATAATTCCTTTCCGATGCTGAGTAGTATTCCTTGATCGAGTAGAGAATTGGCAATCTGTTCAGTGCGATTGAATCCATGCATGATCCATGGATTGCTTGGCTTCAATGTCCGATGCAAAAGTACGATGTCATCATGAGAACGCACGCAATGGATGATTAAAGGAAGATGCATGTCCATTGCCAATTCCGCATGTTTGATAAACAGTTCAATCTGCTCTTTTCTTGGAATATCCAATCGAGTGTCCAAACCACATTCTCCGATACCAAGAATATGTTCTCTGTGTTCAGAAATAATGGTCGAAACAAGATCGAATGACATGCCATGATAAGACATGGGATGGAGTCCGATGGTAAATCCATGACCCAATGAACGGAGATTGGGTATATGTTTCAAGTCCTCAATATGTACCGCATCCATGGAATATATTCTCATGATTTCAGCCGCTTTGCTCGGCATTCCTGAGATATGTGTATGATGGTCCAAATACATGAGGCAAAAAAAATATTTGCTTGAACTAAAAAATTCTCTAAATTCGCACTCTCTTTTTGAGAGAGAAAGCCAACTTAGCTCAGCTGGTAGAGCAGCTGACTTGTAATCAGCAGGTCATCGGTTCAAGTCCGATAGTTGGCTCAAAAGCCGAAATACTTCACGTGTTTCGGCTTTTTTTCTTTGCAAATATACTGACTTGTCATCCCTTGAACGGTAAATGAGCATAATCATGGCTGATTCATCACTTCCTGCAGTAAAAGGACTATTGGAATATCTCTTTTCTTTGCATCGCTTCGGTATCAAGCCGGGATTAGAGCGTATTGAATCGCTGCTTGCATTTCTAGGAAATCCGCAACAATCATTGAAGTGCATACATGTTGCGGGCACAAATGGCAAAGGCTCTGTATGCTCACTTTTGGCTGGAATCTTACAATCAGCAGGGTATCGTGTAGGCTTGTACACTTCGCCGCATCTTCGACAATTCAATGAGAGAATCAGAATCAATGGTGAGATGATCAGTGATGCAGATATTGCTTCACTTGCTCATATCATGATGCCGGAAATCGAGCGCGAGCATACCACATTTTTCGAAGTGACAACTGCGATGGCATTCGCATATTTCGCAAAAGAACAGGTGGATATTGCCATCATTGAGACAGGCATGGGGGGCAGACTCGATGCAACGAATGTGATTGAAAAACCAGTAGCGACTGTGATCACATCAATTGATTTCGATCATACGGAATATCTCGGAAATGATTTGATCACGATTGCAGGAGAAAAAGCGGGAATTTTCAAAGAGGGATGTCCTGTGATCATCGGTGAAGAAAGAAGCGAATTGATTGCATGCTTCACATCACATGCCTCCGAGAAACATACTGGCGAAGTATTCGTGGTGAATGATTTGTGCTCCTATACGAATCTCACTATGCATTCAAATCTCACTATGCATCTTGATTGTACGATTGGTGAGAGACAGTTTTCTCAACTCTCCGCAGATAGAGTTGGGGAACATCAAGCAAGAAATATACTCACTGCTCTACTCACGGTGAAGTCTTTACAGCCTCATTTCGAAATTCCTGATCATGCAATCAGAAAAGGAATTGCCGAATGCATGCATTTGACCGGAGTGAAAGGGAGAATTCATGTGCTGAGTACATCGCCACTGATCATACTCGATGTCGGACATAATACTGCTTGTCTTCGTCGCTTGGAAGAGACACTAGCATCTTGTGGTTATCCGAATCATGCATGGGAAATTGTCTTCGGAGTAATGAAAGACAAACCAATCAAAGAAATGCTTGAGATTCTTGCCAAGATGGGAATGACAGTACATTGCTGTACGCCACATATAGAAAGAGCAATGAATGCTGAAGAATTATCTGTCATGGCTCAAGCCCAATCCATCAATGCCATGCATCATGAATCGGTTGGAAAAGCCGTGGAATATGCATTTCAAAAAAATAATCCCGTATTGATTACGGGATCATTTTATGTAGCTGATGAAGCTTTGCAAGCATTGGAGCAATATGGAATTCAGCATTAATCAGACAAATCATCGCCCGGTAATGGCGTGAAGGGAAGTCTCATTGGAAGGTCTGCCACAGACCATGCTGTATGTGAACACAGTGTTGCAATCTTCACCAAATTATCCATATTCAATTTGCTGATTTCATCACTTACTTTGTGATAATCTTCATGTTCGCCGGTATAGTAAAACAATACCGGAATTCTCTTCATTGCAAAACTTGCCTGATCACTTCTGAAGAAATATTGTTCAATGGTATAGGACACATTGAATGCATCTGAATCAAACAATGTACGATTCACTTCTGCATTCAAGTCAGCCAATTCTTTGCAACGAGTATTTCCGCCGATATATAATGTATCATTCACAGAACGACCAATCATGTCCATATTCAGCATTGCCACACAATTCTTGATGGGAAGTGGTGGATTGTCCGCAAATGCTTTAGAGCCAAGCAAACCCTTTTCTTCACCGGAAAATCCGACAAATACTATAGATCGCTTGGGCTTGGAAGGTGCATTGACAATAGCTTCTGCTGAAAGTAATATGCCGGTTGTGCCACTAGCATTATCATCTGCTCCATTGAAAATTGAATCTTTTGCAGGGTCATTTGGTCTTGAATGTCCGACATGATCATAATGCGCACCGATGACCACATATTCTTCAGGTAATTCACTTCCTTTGATCATACCCATCACATTCTTCACTTCTACTTTTTCTGAGCGAAGCGTGGTTTGCAAAGAGAGAATTTCAATCGTAGGAATCACTTTTGATTGCGTAATCATCAAAGAATCAATATTCTTTTGCCATGCTTTGAGTGTATCCACTGCTCCAAATACGATGTCAACGAATCGTTCTCCTGCGCTAATGACAGGGATATTAGGACTATCTGCATTTCTTCGTGAAAGAGGAAGCGCATCTGCCGGAATATTCGGATAGAGTGAGGGCCAAGGAAATCCGATAGGTCTAATTTTCATTGAATTGGAAGGAGACGATAATACAATGACGCCGACTGCACCATTTGCGACTGCAGTTTTGATTTTAGATTGCATGCGGGAATATTTTGTAAATCGTTTTCCTTCGAAGACACTGCTATCATTATCCATCTGAGGTTCACCACGGAGAATGACCACAACTTTTCCTTTGACATCAAGATCTTTATAATCATCATACTTGTATTCCGGTGCTGTGATGCCATATCCTGCAAATGCCAATGATGCATAATCAACTGTAGTTGAACCGGAAAATTCAAAAGGGATGAAATCATCTTTCAATGCCATTTCAGTAATAGCAAGACCCTTTTTAACCATGAAGGTTGTTGGCTTATCCAAGTGAAGTCTTTCCAATACATACGTATGAAAATATGATCCATTGATAGGTTGTAAACCTAAGTCTTTGAATTGTCCTGCTATATATGCGGCAGCTTTTTCCAATTCAGGACTTGGTGTATTTCTACCACGCATTTCATCGGATGCAAGCAATTCGATATGGGACTTTGCACGTGACAATGAAATGGGAGGAAGTGGAATTGAGGATTCGGATGCATGAAGTACGGGTAATTGCATCAGTATACATAAAACAACAAGAATCGTTTTCATATGACTAGAATTTTGATGTATGAAATTTAAGTGGAATATCATGTCTTTCTTGCATCAGTTGTTGAATCAATGTAACAATCTTCATTTCTTCTTCTTGATTCAATCCTGATTGCAATTGTCTGCGAAGTGCATTGAGTTCAATATCAAGATGCTTCAATCGCAAGGATGCAAGTGCTTCAACTAGTAATCGCTCTTCTATATTTTCAGGAAATTTCACATTAAATTCTTTCCATTTTGGACTTGCAATCGCTTTCCCGAAAAGGATTTCCATGAGTAATTCACGGACTGTTTCATCAAGATCATTCTTTTCGGAAAGAACAATATGAACCGGTCTGCTGCCATGTTGAGTATAGGCGAGGATGATTTCATCATAGAGCATACCGGCAGACTCTGAAATGAATGCTTGCTTAGTGATATTCAATGTGACACATAATGCTCGAAGTGATGGCTCATGGGTTAATGCCAAATGCAAAATTTCTTTTTCTTCCGGTAATACGCTGATCTGCAGAGGATCTATTTCCTTTCTCGTTTGAATGAGATCGGTTTGTTGCGCACCTTTTTTTTGAATGGCAAATGATTGTCTATTCGCATTGATTGATGGCAATGATGCCTTTCTTAATTCATCATATAGATGAGATATCTGACCATAGCTCAAATGCAAAGTATCGGCAATTTGCTGAATGTAAAAATCATGTTGCAGGATATCCGGAATTTTGGCGACGGTTTCAATGAGTGAGCGAATCGCTTGTGCTTTTTCAGCTGGACTATTCAGTAATCCCTGTTTGTTGAATGATTCAATCTTGAATTGAATGATGGTCATGGCCATTTCAATTGCACGACGGAATGATTCGGGTCCTCGATTTCGTACAAAACTATCCGGATCCTCGCCATCCGGAAGAGCTATCAATCGGACATCAAATCCTTGCTCGATTGCAAGATCAATACCACGAAGGGCAGCTTGCTCACCAGCGGCATCACCATCATAGACGATATAGACTTTTTTTGAATAACGAGAAAGTAATTGCAATTGCTCGATGGTCAATGCTGTTCCGCTACTTGCAACTGTATTGCTGAAGCCGGCCTGAACAAGTGAAATCGTATCAGCATATCCTTCGGTTAAAATTGCATATCCAAGAGATCGAATCGAAGACTTTGCTTGTGCGAGTCCATAGAGAATACGGCTCTTGTCATATATCAATGTTTGAGGTGAATTGATATACTTTGGTTGCGCATCATCCTCCACCATGCGTCTTGCGCCGAATCCAACTACTTTTCCTAAATGATCATGGACAGGAAACATTGCACGTCCGCGGAAACGATCATATGGTGAATTGTCTTTTTCCCGACGTAAAATCAACCCGGCATCTTCCATTGCTTGTTCAGAAAATCCTGCCTGAGTCAGATACTGCAATGTCTGCGTCCAAGAATCCGGTGAATATCCCAGACCAAAGATGTCTTGCATTTCATCATCAAAACCTCTGCGCATAAAATATGCATATGTCTGCTGACCAGAAGTCTGCTTCAATTGTTCACGAAAATATGCTTCGACCTTTTGCATGATGAGATAGGCTGCTTCTCTTCGTGCATGTTTAGCTTGTGCTTCAGGATCTTTTACTTCATCTTCCGGAAGCGGTACTCCCGCTCTATCAGCAAGCATGCGTATTGCTTCGGGGAATGACAAACCAAACTTGTTCATCACATAATGAAATGCATTACCACCTTTGCCACAAGAAAAACACTTGAAAATTCCTAATTCGGAATTCACATTCATTGAAGGTTTTTTATCGGGATGAAATGGGCATAGTCCGAGATATCCCTTTCCAGAACGCTTCAATTGCACGGACTCGCTGATGAGATCAACGATATCAATGCGCTGGCGTATTTCATCCAAAAGATGTTCAGGATATAACATATCAGGGCTTAGGATACATAATGAGACGATGCTTGACTGTTTTTGGATTCGTCCCAATGACAGTAATGCCAGCCGGAATGACGAATGTTGGAGCGATAAATCCGGAAGAATCTTCAATCAATTGCGGATAATATACGATGGCTTTGATATCATCAGGACTAAGCGAGGCAAGTCTTCGAACACCGCCACGAATGTGCAGACTGATTCTACTTGGTTCAATGCTATGTTCAGAATTAGATGGCGCGCCTGCAATGATAATGGGCACATCATCAATAGTTATCTCGGCGATTTGCTGAATATCACCGGAAATGACAACCTCCTTGACGGCACTTGTCACCAAATTCTGTAATGAGTCTTGTAATGGAACCGTGAATGAAAAAGGTCCTGTCAAATCAGAGAATGACATATTGGCCGTAGCCCATGATCTCAATGTTGGAATAATGGATCCATTTCCTCGCAATACAATGCTATCAGGTTCTATCTTTACTTTGCCGATCACCATATATCCTTCGGCCGGATTGATTGATATGCGTGATTGAACCGGAACGCTTTGCCTGAATAGCATACCTGTCTTTAGCATGATGTTTTCGGGTAAGACTTCCACCACTTTTTCCAAACTCACAGAAGGATTGATTCCTTGAAGAATATCTGACTTGGTGAGCTCCACAATACCATCCGGTGCGACTTTTGCTTTTTCAATATCTATGCGACATTCCTTACCCGAACTGAAATACTGCAAATAGAGTAATTGCCAACCTGATGTGCGTAGTTTAACCGAAATTGAGACAGGTGGTTCCATTTCCAATGAGCGTTCTTCCGGTAAATCTATGATGAGTGGATAGGTGACATAGACCGTAGATGGTGAAGTCAAACTCACATACCCCCATAGACCCAATGCTAATACAATGGATAATATGATGGGCATTATGGGTCTTTTACTTGTCATATAGAGATTTGGGGCCACATATTGAGTGCTGCAAATTTACAAAACTCCCTTGTCTGCATCAGGACTTTTACGGAATCACGGGCTTATCATAGTCAAATAGTGATATTTTTGTCAAAGAAATCAATATGAAACCCATTATGAATCAAATGTTCGCACGCATTGCTCTCATCATGTCAGTAGTTTTCAGCTTCTTGATATCAAGTTGCGAGAAACATATTGATGATGGGAAGATTCATATTGTAGCCACTACGGGAATAATCGGTGATGCTTTGAATTCCTCATTGGATTCTCATTTTGTGATTCATGTATTGATGAAACCCGGTGTTGATCCACATCTCTATAAAGCCACAGCCGGAGATGTTTCTCTACTCATGAATGCTGATGTGATCATTTATAATGGACTCCATCTTGAGGGCAAAATGAGTGAAATCCTCTCAAAGCTATCAGCTAAGAAGAAAGTCATTGCGATGTCTGATCATGTGCCTGAACACTCCCTTCGAATCATTGATGGTGCTCATGATCCTCATCTCTGGTTCAATATTGCATTATGGCATGATGCTCTTCAAGGAACATTGAAGAAGATTGCACAGTTTTATCCAGCGGAGATGCAATCAAGTGCAGATATTTCTGATTCTCATGCACATGCTTTAAAGGAACTTCATGCTTGGACAGATTCGATGATCGCATCTATTCCGGAACAAAGGCGTTATCTCATCACTGCGCATGATGCATTCGGATATTTTGGAGATGCATATGACATCAATGTCATTGGTTTACAGGGCATGTCAACGCTCAGTGATTTCGGCATGAATGATCTTATGAGTATTGGAGATTTGATACTTCGCCATTCAATACGTTCAATATTTGTTGAGATGTCTATTGCCCCAAGATCAATGGAAGCATTGATGCTGAATGTCACTTCTCGGGGTGGATCAGTCAATATCGGAGGAAATCTTTATGCCGATGCACTCGATTCTCCCAATACTCCTGCCGGAACATATATCGGTATGATTAAGCATAATGTCAACACAATCGTAAAAGCACTCAAATGACAATGATTCCACTCGAAGACATAGCCTCATTGCGCAAAGAATATAAGCGTGGTGATTTGATTGAATCCAGCATTCCACAGCATCCACTGCAATTGTTTGCAGAGTGGTTTACTGAAGCAGGACCAATGGGAATCTTAGAACCAAATGCCATGATTCTTTCAACTGTTTCTCAAGATGGGAAACCCTCAGCTCGTACAGTGCTTCTCAAAGGTATTGAATCTGAAGCTTTTGTTTTTTTTACCAATTATGAAAGCAAGAAAGCACAAGACATTGACCATAATCCATCAGTGTCTCTGGTATTTCTCTGGCTGGAAGCTGAAAGACAAATTCGCATTGAAGGAATTGCATCTCGTATTTCTCCCGAGGAGAGCAGGGCATATTTCAAAACTCGACCAAGGGAAAGTCAATTGGGTGCATGGGCATCCCGACAAAGTGCAATCATAGCCAATCGAGAAGCTTTGGAAGCTCGATTCAAAGAGATGGAAGAGCGTTTCAAAGATCAAGATGAAATCCCAATGCCTGATTTTTGGGGTGGATATGCAATTGTCCCTTCTTCCATTGAATTTTGGCAGGGAAGAATTGGTCGCCTGCATGATCGCATTGTCTATGAAAAACAAGACGATGTCTGGACTCAATACCGATTGAATCCATGACATCGCATGCTTACATCATTCCTGTGATTCTAATTCCCGTAGTAAAGCTTGCTTTTCGATTTCTAATTGTCTGATTTTTCGATCGAGGGTATCGAGTTCTTCCGGCATGGAATCAATTTCAATACGCAATTTGCTGGCGGCTTCATCCACCAAATCTATTGCTTTGTCCGGCAGAAAACGATCGGTGATATAACGAGATGACAATTGCGCCGCAGCAACGATTGCTGAATCTGTGATGCGTACGCCATGATGCACTTCATAGCGTTCTTTCAAACCACGCAAAATCGAAATTGTATCATCTACCGTGGGTTCCTCCACAAGCACTTTTTGAAAGCGACGTTCAAGTGCGGGATCTTTTTCAATATACTTTTGAAATTCATCCAAAGTGGTTGCACCGATGCATCGTAAATCACCACGAGCAAGTGCCGGTTTGAGGATATTGGCGGCATCCATAGAGCCACCAGTTGCACCTGCTCCAATCAATGTATGCAATTCATCAATGAAGAGAATGATTTCACCATCGGAGTCTGTGACTTGTTGTACGATGGCTTTGAGTCTTTCCTCGAATTGACCCCGAAAACTTGTGCCTGCGACTAAAGCACCGAGATCGAGTGCAACAATTGTCTTTGATCGAAGTGTTTCCGGAACATCCCCGCTGATGATTCTTTGTGCGATTCCCTCGACGATTGCAGTTTTGCCAACACCCGGTTCTCCGATGATGACCGGATTGTTTTTTGTTCTACGTGAAAGAACTTGAAGGATTCTGCGAATCTCATCTTCTCTGCCGATGACGGGATCAATCTTGCCTTTCCGCGCTTCATCATTCAGTATGCGACCATATTTCTGAAGAGCTTGATATTTATCCTCGGGATTCTGATCTATTACTCTTTGCGTACCACGAGTTTCCATAATAATTTTCTTGATGGTCTCACGATTGATTCCTTGATCTTTGAGCAATTGCGCAGCTGTAGATGTGATTTCTGTGCAAGCAATGAGCAAATGCTCAACACTCGCATATTCATCCTTCATTGTCTTTGCTTCTTGCAATGCTTTCTCGAGTATGGCATTCAAATCTTGAGACACATAATTGCCTGTTGACCCTGATACTTTGGGTAAGGAAGACATATGCTCATTGAGCTTGATCTTGAGATAATTGACATTTGCTCCAATTTTCATGAGCATCGGTGGAACAATCCCAGCGGAATCTTGAATCAAAGCTGCCAGTAAATGGATAGGCTCGATAGATTGATTCCCATAGCCATGTGCAATGTCTTGCGCTGTTTGCAATGCTTCCTGAGACTTCAATGTGAATTTTTGAAGATTCATGATTGCACCTCATATTTTCTGTTCATTCTCATACCTGTGTATATTGAAACCGGCTCATTGACGAAGCATACACAAAGAAATTTCCTTTGGCTTGTCGAAGTCCGTATTTTGCGATGTCACAAGTGAAACACATCATGTATGTAAAGTCAATTATCATAGACCATCTTCGTAATCATGAACATAGCGAGCTGATATGTTCGCCTTCATTGAATATCATTAGTGGTTTGAATGGAACAGGGAAAACCACCATTCTAGAAGCGATTTCCATCTGTGGATTGTCAAAGACATTTCTCCCGGGAACCGATTCGGATATCATTAAGCATGGTTCAGATTCCTATACGGTTTCACTGCAGGCGGTTTCAGATTTGGGTATTCCATATAAAGTTGGTGTTCGATATGTGGATGGTCAAAGAAAACTCATTAATTCGAGTATTGGGGATAGGATGAATCCCAAAGATATATTGGGTGAACTGCCATTAATCATTCTTTCGCCTGATTT
>JALRFC010000329.1 GCA_023253875.1 Candidatus Kapaibacterium sp. | reverse complement strand
CCAAGAGAATTGGTCGTGGATACTATATCAAATAGAGTATTTATATCTACATATGCATCTGATATTCGTATTGGATCATTGCTCAATGGTGATGTGCTAGGTACATTAAATCCTAATGGAAAACCCGAGGGTATGGCGATCATTAATGGTTCATTGTGGTCATGTAATGCATTCAAGAAAGGTGATTATGCTCCTGATTCAACGATTGCTGTGTTTGATATTGGCGTATCAACTCTAAATGAACGTGTAGAGCAAGGACCGCTCATTGCATTAAAAAATGGAATATGCACCATTTCATTGCCTCAACCTATAGATGCTGCAGACATTCTTATAATGGATGTCCACGGGAGAATGGTACAATCAAAGGCAATTTCAGGTCAATACGTACAATTGTCCATGCAAGATCTATCTTCGGGATTATATATCATTCAGATCATTGATTCCAAGAAAAAGACTGAACATTTGCTTTTGCACAGCAATTAATACCTGAATTCCCCAAGTTTGTCGGTGAAAAGGGAAGAATTATGGTATTTTTGCACATCATTTGATTTCTTCCCGGTGATAGGATGGATCTCTATTTCTTACGACATACTACCGTAGCTGTTGACAATGATGTATGCTATGGTCAAACCGAAATTCCGGTCGCTTCAAGCTTTTTGCAAGAGGCATCTGATACCATGAAACTAGTTCCCGATAAAATGCATGCTGTGTATTTTTCGAGTCCTACTCGCCGTTGCATTCAACTTGCAGAATTTATCAGCAAGAGACCGGCAATGCAGGATGATAGATTGTCAGATTTGAATTTTGGTTCATGGGAAAGAAAAAAATGGGAAGAAATTGATGAAGAAGAATTACAAGCATGGATGAATGATGTGGTTTTCCATCAGGTACCGGATGGTGAATCCTATGAAGAATTGATATTGCGTGTCAAAGACTTCTTTGAAGATATTATCACCAAGAATTATAAAACCGTTGTGATTTCCACTCATGCAAGCGTGATTCGCGCAATCTTGTCTTATGTATTGGAAATACCATATCAAAGAACATTCGACATGCATATTGCTTTTGGAAGCATCACTAAGATCAGCACGGATGGCGAGTCAGTCACTGTGGAATATATCAATCGAGTGTAATTGAACATTGTACTATGCAATCCATCTATGATGATTTCACCGAAGAATTTGTTTCTTCGGGGTCTAAGCCATCCAATGCAATGTTGGACTGGGTATTGATTTTGGTCACTACATTGCTTTTTGCAATGGGATTGATTTCTATATACAGTGCAACATATGATGCGGGAATGAGTGAGTATTTCACCAAGCAATTATTATTTGGTATTGTTGGTGGTGGCGTGATGATTGCCATTATGTTCATGCCTGAACGATGGTTATTCGACTATGCTTATATACTCTATGGCTTGGCAATGCTATTGCTGATTGCAGTGATCGTGGTTGGAAAAACGGTCTATGGCTCAAAGAGTTGGCTCACTCTCGGACCGATAACATTTCAGCCATCCGAGCTTGGTAAAATTGCCACCCTTTTGGCTGTTGCGAGATCGGTATCTTCCAGAGGTAGAGATTTGAGTAATTGGAGTGATCTCATCATGCCTATCATACTCTTCGCAATTCCTATCGGACTTATCATGTTGGAGCCTGATTTTGGAAGTGCTTCTGTGTATGGAGTGATGCTACTCGGGATGATGTTTTGGGGAGGAGCAAGTCTTAATCTTATCACTTTTTTGGTAGGCGCTCCAATTTCAGTCATTATGGGATTCATTGGAAGAGAATGGGTCTTTGTTTCTTCCATTCTCAGTGCTTCTGTACCGATGTTCTTGAAAAGAGATCTCATGAAAGCATTG
>JALRFC010000328.1 GCA_023253875.1 Candidatus Kapaibacterium sp. | reverse complement strand
AAGATCATTCCTGCGCCATCGCGCCGAATGGGAATACAAATCTAAGACTCTTTCGCATTATCACCAAATGGTTTTTTACTATTTCGTAAAAAATAGTTGCGATTCTTTAGTTAGGCACTCCCTATTCTTAACCAACATGAAGATGCCCACTTATTGCAAATCCAATAAGATCAAGCATCTTTAGGTGACTTGATTGGCTTTTTGGAAGCTCTAGGATTCATTTTTACATTCTTGGATTTTTTTTCAATGGGCGCAGCAACTGCATCTTTTACCGAAACATTCGCTTCTTCGGTTACTACTTTTTGGGAAGTATCCGGAGATGGTTTTTTATTCTGAGACTTATTTTGAGCTTTTTGCTGTTGTTTTGTTGTCGACTTTGGTTGTTGTTTTGGACTATGTGGCTGCAGATAATTCAAGTGCTTATCAAGGGATATAGTAACTCGCATAATCGAAGATGTTTGCTGTGTAACTTTAAATCCATTGTGGATACGATAGCCAATAATCCACAACACTTCATCTCCAGAGCATAATACAAGTACTTTCCTCTTATCCGCAATGTTAATCTTGGCATTTGTCAAGAAATCACTAATGGTCATTGAGCCATCCATGCCAATTGGCGTTATACGGTCTCCATCTCTCCAATGGCGAATGACACATTGATCGGGGAATAAATCAGCATCGAAATACTCTATAAGTGGATGTTCTCCAAAGAGCACACTTCGGGGATCTGCAACTTCACCTTGATATCCAATACCATGAGAAGAATATGTTCCTATTTTCATAACAGGCATGAAGATCTCAATTGACTGTTCTGGTCGTGCAAACACCAACTCCTCACGATCCCTCAACACATAAAGATCTTTTGTAATGTCAAGTCTTCCACCCGCAGGTCCCTGCGCAAGATTAAGTACAGAATCAATGGACACCATTGAAATTGGTTGCATACGCAAATAATATCTCAGGGATGCCTGAATCAATTCACCTTTTGCAAAATCCTTTATGGTTTGAAACATACCAATATTGATTGCAAAGGATGTTTTGGAGATTTCTCGAACACCCTGCTTCATAATATGGATAATTCTCTCGGCGATGAATTCCTGCGCTTCACGCATGAGCGTAGTTGTTCTATTCAACACTTCGGTCAAACCAGGTGAATACTCAGCTCGCAACATAGGTAGCAATTCATGCCTGATTTTATTGCGCGTGAAATTCATTGATGTATTTGATTCATCCTCGCGCCATTCCAAATTGCGCACTTTGGCATAATGCTCAATATCTTTTTTGGAAAGCCATAATATTGGTCTGATATAGGACAATTTCTTGTCCAAATCTCTTCTTGGGGGTATACCGGCAAGTCCAGTGATACCAGAACCTCTCATCAAATTCATTAATAATGTTTCTGCATTATCTTCAGAATGATGGGCGGTTGCAATTGCATCCGCATGACAAGCCTTTGCTGCTTTTTCAAAGAATTGATATCGCATGATACGCGCAGCAACTTCAATCCCTAGATTATATTCTTTTGAATAACCCGTAACATCCGCACTTGTATGGTGGAAGTGCAAACCATATTTATTAGCCAAACGACGAACAAATAACTCATCTTGATGAGATTCCTCACCACGCAATTGATGATTGCAATGTGCGACATGTATAGTGCACCAGCCTCTTGTACTAATGACTGATAACAAATCAAGTAGTACCACAGAATCAATGCCACCACTCACTCCAACGACAATCACACTCGGCTTTTTTATTCGAATCTCTTGCTCAAGAAAATGTATTGTTTTTTGAAGCAATGGCTCTAGTTGTTTAGGTAAAGGTTCTACCTTTGCTTTCGACATCGCATTCCCCCATGTCTCCA
>JALRFC010000327.1 GCA_023253875.1 Candidatus Kapaibacterium sp. | reverse complement strand
ATTCATTTCAGTACGAAGTGCATCAGCAATTGCTTCAAGATAAGTCATCACAGCCATGATATGTTTCCGCGTTATTGTTGTGGTAGTATGGTAATACAATCTGCTATCTTCTTTGCTTTTGCTCGAAGTTCATTGATTTCTGCATCTTTGGCATCCCAAGTCAATGCAACTCCCATTCTTCGATACTTGCGTGTTGTTGGTTTGCCAAAAATTCTAATATCAGAATTGGTGAATTCAAGTGCTTTGTCAATACCAACAAAAGATGGTATAATACAATCTTCATGTTGATGGAGTATTACCGCGCTCACTCCTGCTCTTTGAAGTGAAATTTCAGGAATGGGTAATCCAAGAATTGCGCGACAATGTAATTCGAACTCAGAAAATGTTTGCGTTCCGGCCAATGTTACCATTCCTGTATCATGTGGGCGTGGACTGAGTTCAGAGAAATAAACTTCATCACCGGATATGAAAAATTCAACTCCCCAAAGACCTGCACCTGACAATGCTTCTGTTACTTTCCGAGCTATGTCGCAAGCTTTTGTAAAAGCTCTTTCGGACATTGCACATGGTTGCCAACTTTCTTGATAATCTCCTCGTTCTTGGCGATGTCCAATTGGTGGACAGAATAAAGTTGGACCATTTTTCTGAGTTACAGTTAGTAAAGTGATCTCATAGTCAAAAGAGATAAACTCTTCAATAATCACTTCTGTGGAATCTCCTCTGCCACCGGTTGCTGCATATTCCCAGCAAGAAGAAAGATCGGCAGATGATTTTATCGTTGATTGACCTTTGCCTGAAGAAGACATGAGTGGTTTGATGACACAAGGATATCCCATTTCATTGGCTATCTGTTCGGCTTCCTCACATGTTGTGGCATAACCATATCTGGCAGTTTTAACCTGAAGTTCTTTTGCTGCAAGATCTCTGATTGCCTTCCTATTCATTGTGAAATTGGCTGCCTTGGCACTAGGAACAACTTGGATTCCACGTGATTCATATTCATATAATCGTTCAGTCCGAATTGCTTCAATTTCCGGTACAATGATATCAGGCGCATGTTTGTTGACGATAGCATCAAGTGCATTCCCATCAAGCATAGAAATGATTTCAGATGCATCAGCAACTTGCATACCTGGGGCATTCGCATAGGAATCTACTGCTATGACATGGCAACCAAATCTCTGAGCGCTGATGATTGTCTCTTTGCCGAGTTCTCCGGAACCCAAGAGCATTATTTTTTTGGGAAGTGTATTCATGATTAATCAACAAAAACGTGTTTGAATGCTTCTTCAGCAGGAGGGAAGGGAAGATCAATCACTGCATCAATTGCATCGCGCATACTTTGTATGATCTCATTTCGTAAGTCCTCAATTTCAGACTGTTTCAATACCTTTTTAGCAATGCAGTGTGCAATATATCTATCAACCGGATCCATTTTTTGCCAATGTTCCAATAAGCTTTTTGGTACATAACTAAAATCATCATGTTCAGCATGCCCCCTCATACGCATGGTGACCGTTTCAATAATGGTTGGCCCCTCTCCTTTTCTTGCTCTTTTCACAGCATCTAGACATGTGTCATACACAAGTTCAACATCTGTACCATCAATGGTTATGCCATGACAACCATAACCAAGAGCTCTATCAGAAAGTTGTTTGCATGCGAATTCAATTGCATTGGGAGATGAATAAGCATATTGATTATTCTCAATGATGAGTATTAGAGGGAGTTTTTGAACGGATGCAAAATTCATTGCTTCATGAAATTCACCGGTTTGTGCTCCTCCATCACCGATATATGTCATTGCCACACAATTTTCACCTCGAAGTTTTGCAGCCATGGTGAAGCCAGCAGCAACAGGAATCATTGCACCAAG
>JALRFC010000326.1 GCA_023253875.1 Candidatus Kapaibacterium sp. | reverse complement strand
CTGTTGTTCGACTACTATTATGTCCCGATAATTCTTGAATATAACGCAAATCTGTGCCACTTTCCAATAAATGTGTTGCATAACTATGACGGAGCCAATGCAATGTTACCGGTTTGTGTATGCCTGCTTTCTTGACTGCATGCTTCAATACCAATTGCAAACTTCTTGAATCATATTGCTCTCCTTTATTCTGCCCCTCAAAGAGATAGGTCTTAGGTTTGTAATATCGATAATATTCCCTCAACATTTCCAATATCTTCGGACTTAAAGGTACAATTCTGTCTTTTTTTCCTTTGGACTGTTTAATGAGAATGATATTTCTTTTTGAATCTATATGTGTGGGTTGTAGATTCAATAATTCGCCACTTCGTAAACCACAACTGTATAATAAGCAAAGCATTGTTCTGTGTTTGAGATTCCTAATTGTGTTCAGTAGGATCTTCACTTCTTCTTTGCTTAATACATTCGGCAATCTATATTCTCTCCTTGGCCTTGCAATATTCTCAATGATAATATTCGTATTCCGAATAATCAAATAAAACAGTTTCAATGCATTGACAAATTGATTCTGATAGGAAATTGATAAACCTTTTCCTATGATATATTCAGTATTAAACTGAATGATATGCTGCATTTTGATATGCTGAATCGAAATTGTTTTATGAAATGTAAAAAATACCCGTAATACATCGCAATAAGTTTTTATTGTCGACTTACTGTATCGCTTTGACAATAACCAATTTTCGAATTGTACAATTGCTTCTCTTGTTTCGCTATTCATGATGTTTCCCCTGATTATTATATCCCTTCAGAATTCCATCTTACACATTAAACCTAAAATACATGATATCACCATCGTGCACGATATACTCCTTGCCTTCCACTTTGTACAAACCGGCATCTTTTACGGCTTGCTCAGTGCCCAAGCGTTTGAGATCATCATATTTCATGACTTCCGCGCGGATGAATCCTTTTTCAAAATCGGTGTGAATTACGCCTGCCGCTTGTGGTGCGGTTGAATTCTTTTTCACGGTCCATGCGCGGACTTCTTTCTTACCTGCAGTGATATACGTGATAAGTCCGAGGAGACTATATGCTTCGCGAATCACGCGATGTAAACCCGGTTCTTCCATGCCCATGTCCTGCAAAAACAAATCGCGATCATCTGCTTCCAATTGAGAAATCTCGGCTTCGATCTTTGCGCAAATGGGAACAACAAGCGAACCTTGCTTTGCGGCATATTCTTTTACTTGATCGATATACTTATTACCGGATTTCAATCCTTCCTCATCGGTATTCGCGATGAACATCACGCGCTTATCAGTGAGCAAAAACAAGGAACGCATGAATGGCTTCTGCGCATCATCCACGGGAAATACATTCGCGGTCTTGCCCTCATTCATGAAATCTCTCAGCTTCAAGAGAAATTCCAATTCTTCCTTTGCATCTTTGTCTTGTCCACGAGCTTTTTTCTGAACAGTCTCAATCTTCTTCTCAACAGACTCCACATCCTTCAAAAGCAATTCCGTATTGATCGTTTCAATATCGGCCACTGGATTCACATGATTGCTTACATGAATCACATTCTCATCCTCGAAACAACGCACCACATGAGCGATTGCATCCACCTCGCGGATATGCGACAAAAATTGATTGCCGAGTCCTTCACCGGAAGCAGCACCCTTTACCAAACCGGCGATATCAACAAATTCAATGGTCGTCGGAACCACGCGCTCTGTTTCATACATCGCATCCAAGACTTCCAATCTGGCATCGGGCACATTCACGACTCCCACATTCGGATCTATCGTGCAAAATGGATAATTGGCGGCCTCCGCCTGTACTGATGAAGTGAGTGCATTGAATAATGTTGATTTGCCTACATT
>JALRFC010000325.1 GCA_023253875.1 Candidatus Kapaibacterium sp. | reverse complement strand
CAAAACCTTCCACCAGAAAGCCAATGCGTCCTTGAAAAACCAAAGGTTTATGTTGCAAACTCTGCAATTGAAATGCTTGAAGGTTCAATGCTTTCCAGAATCGGTTTCTCTTTCACAGGTAGAAATCTCTGGTTGAGCACTCCATATACAGGTATTGATCCAGAAACAAGTTTGATTGGAAATGGCAATGGTCAAGGAATGGATTATTTCCAATTCCCGAATACCAAGAGTTATGTGTTCAGTCTTAATCTCGGATTCTAAACAACCATTTTCACAGCAATCTTTTTAGATAGGTAATTAATTATGAAAAAATATCTTTTATCAATCATTCTGGGTTTCTCAGCGCTGACATTTTCGGCCTGTGATTCCTGGGTTGACAATACAATCAATGTGGATCCAAATAATCCCGTTGATGCTCCAATCAATCTTGTGCTTCCTTCCGCCCAAGTATCCATGGCCTATGTCGTGGGAGGCGATCTCAGTAGATTTACCGGCGTATGGATGCAGCATTTCCAAGGTGTGGATCGTCAATTTGAAGTAATCAACAGATATCAACAAACTGAGTCTGATCCTGATAATGCTTGGTCAACGATTTATCAAACTTCGCTCAATAGCATGAAAATCGTTGAGACTAAAGCAACTGCAAGTAATTCCCCTCACTATCGTGGAATTGCAAGAATTCTTATGGCTGCCACTTATGGACAGATTGTGGATGTTTGGGGTGATGCTCCTTTCAGCGAAGCTTTGGGTGGAAATTCAAATCTTAAGCCGAAATATGATAAAGCCCAAGATATTTATGCCGGCATTCAAAAAATGTTGGATGATGGTATTGCAGATTGCGGATCAGCCACAAGTACATTAAAGCCTGATGCATCCTCAGATGTCATTTATGGTGGAAATATGGCGAAATGGATTAAAGCTGCTCATGCTTTAAAAGCACGTTATCATTGGAGACTTGGTAATGGACCTGCCGCATTAACTGCCATTGCAAATGCAATCGGTGATAATGCTGATGATGCCATGGTAACTTTTGCTGAAGATCCAACCGGCGAGAATCCACTTTCTCAATTCATGTCACAAAGAAGTGGTTATATGACAGTTGGTGTCAAACTAGTTGAACTTATGAATGGTTTTGACGATCCAAGAAGAGATGCATATATCACTGCTGATAAAGATGGTAAGTTTACAGATGATTGCACTCCAGGCCCATTGTTTGCAAGCTCAAGCTCACCCGTTCCGATGGTGACCTATGCAGAAATGATGTTTATCAGAGCTGAAATCAAAGTAGGTCAAAGCGAAGATGCAGAAGCTAAGCAATCGTATACAAATGCTATCAAATCTTCAATGAAGATGGCTGGTGTAAGTGATACTGAAGTTGCTACCTATCTTGGAAAATCTGAAATCATGCCTTCAAGTGCCTTGACCCTTCAGCATGTCATGGAGCAAAAATACATTGCAATGTATACTCAGCCTGAAACCTTCTCCGACTGGAGAAGAACTGGTATACCTGCTTTGACTGCCCCAGCAAATGCGGTAGGCCCAACTCCAAGAAGGTTTATGTATCCTATCAGTGAGCGTTTATATAATCCCAATACTCCTTCCGGAGTAACAACATCAAATAAGTTGTTCTGGGACACAAGACCATAATACATAACGAGCGGTTTTCTTAAAAAACCCGTTTGCCATTATCGGCAAGCGGGTTTTTTTTATGATTTGCATTAAATGTAAGATGCTGATATATGTAGTTGTTACATAATCTTACTTTATTGGTCATTGTGTATAATTTGCTATTTGTCAATACAGTTTTTCTTGATATTTTGCTGACCATTATTGAATAAACCACTTTTTTACTACTTTTTTAGACATTCTATGAAAAGATTGCTTCTCCTTGTATTGTTGATGTGCTCAGCAATTACAG
>JALRFC010000324.1 GCA_023253875.1 Candidatus Kapaibacterium sp. | reverse complement strand
ATTCACAAGATAATCTTTTCCCAAATTAGGTTTATGAATGAATTCATCGAGTGGCAAAAATCCAATTCGTTCATTCATGATGGAAAGAATTTGATGAAAATCGAATGTAGGTGATATGCTAGTAAATAAAAATGGACCCCATTCTATAAGATTGAATGCGTGCAAATCATCGCATGGTCTAGGGAAATTTTCTGTCAATGAAAATTCTGGCATAGAAACAAATGTTCCATCTAGATTGAATCTTCTGCCATGATACATGCATGTCAGAAATTTGCATGAACCAGGATTATGCATAATGATATTACCACGATGAGTGCATACATTGGAAAGACATTTTAGTATATCATCTTCAGTTCTAACCAATACCATAGGTTCATTTAAATACCCATCCAATAGACTAAATGGATAAGCTGTATTTGCAAGTCTTATTAACTGTTTATCTCCAATCCATTGCCACGAAGAAGAGAATATGTTTTCTTTCATGTTCTCAAAAATCGATTGATCATGATAAAAAAAGCCTGGCAATGTTTCAGCTTTTCTGATATCGGGGTCTATATTATAGGTCTTCATTTTTCTCTCACGAATATATATCCTCCCTTTGTAGCACCCCATACTTGAACGCCATTCTTATCGAAGCCTTTATCCCAAGATTCGAGTATATTCTCTTTCAATATGATCTTGGTTATGGCATACGAAGCTCCACGTAGTTCAGATGGACATTTATCGGAATCTGTTCCACCAATATAGAAGTCAATCATCTTATTCATCTTTACTGTACATCCTTCTTTATGTTCAATCATCTCTGGAGTGAGGGTTTTTCTTTTTTCTGAATCATTCTGCAATCCAATGAAACGCTCCTGATTCTTAAGTGTATATATGTCACTTGTGAAAATGGATTCATTTGGATGATTTAATTTATATACCCTTTGTCTATAGGGCTTCTCTCGCTTTGAATCAATTGCTTGTTCCACATAAAGCCATATTGCTGATTTGTCTTCCTCCCAAATTCTACTCATCGACAAATGAATATTCAGATATGTAGTATCTTGAAGGGATTGGTCTTTACTATAAAATTCGCCAATCAGCAAGTTTGCAAATTCTTGCAATGAAGTGTCATTACTTGTATTGAATTGAGGATATACTCTAGAGCAACCAATGAACAAGATAGATATAATTAGGATGATGTATTGTGACTTCATAATTATCAATGTTTAATGAAAGAATAATATTGAACTTTACCAATTGAAAAAACTCGAATATTATATGTTCCTGCGGGTAATTGTGCTATCGAGAATGTTTCTTTATTAGTCTCCATAACACTATTTCCTTGAATATCGTATATGTTAATGGACTGAATTTCCCTGTCATCGCAAGAAATTGTTACCATATCATTGGTTGGATTTGGATAGAGCATGGACTCAGCATTCTCAGACTGATCAATCCCGACTGTTGAATTCCACACGGTGGTCATCATTTGTACTGATATCTGGAATGCCTGAGCAGGCAATTGATTTGTGAGTATACATACGATGATGCCGGTTGAGGGATCATACATCATCGAAGAATTATATCCGCCCCAGATTTGTCCGCCATGTGTCCAGACGGGTTTGCCACTTACGATATATTCCGCGATACCCATCCCATAGCGTTCTTTCTCAACGAATGTTGTCATTTCTTTGATGGATTGAGCATTGATCACTTTGCCATTCATGAGTGCATCATACCATTGGAGCATTTCGCTTGATGTGGAATACATCGCGCCGGCAGCACCGGCTGCACTATTGAGCGATATTCGTGGAGTTGCAATATTGTTTCGTCCTGCTTGCCATGGATGTGCGATGGTATAGAGAACACTATCATACACATCTATAAATGTACTATCTAGTTTCAGAGGTATTAAAATACTATCTCTTATTAATTTACCATAGGGTTGTCC